>NZ_RZTO01000316.1:0-6414 GCF_003997225.1 Mesorhizobium sp. M2C.T.Ca.TU.002.02.1.1 | reverse complement strand
GGACCACGCGGTTCGTTCACGGCGTCAGCCGCACTGGCTGGGCGCAACGATACGGCCGAGGTCCTTCAGAACCTTGAGTTGGCCGTTGTCCACCTGAACGATGAGCACGTTGAGGTCGGCGTGGCGGTCCGAGGCGCGCAGATCCACCTCGCCATTGCCCGACATCAGCGACTGCCCGACCATCGCGGCAAGGATCTTTTCCTTGTCGTCGGCACCCGCCTTCTTGACGCCTTCGATGAAGAAACGCGTCAGCGTGTAGTGCGCGTCGGTGGTGTTGGAGACCACCGCATTCGCGCCGTAGCGGGTATGGAAGCGCTGCACGAAGGCCTTCGCCTCCGGCTTGTCCAGATTGGCGATGAAATTGGACGGCGCGACGATGCCGTTCGATTCCGCCTCGGAGAGACCGGCCACGTAGTTCTCGTTGAAGCCGAAGAAGATGATCTTGATCTTGCTCTGCAGCCCGGCGGCGGCGAACTGCTTGACGAAGGTGACGGCGTCGGCGCCGACGATGGTGATGACCACGACGTCGGCGCCGGCGCTTTCGATCTTGCGCAGAGTGGCCGCGTAATCCTTGGCGCCCCAGGGCGTGTATTCTTCGCCAACCACCTTGGCCTTCGCCTTCTCGACTTCCTCGCGGAAGGCCTTGTTCATCTTCTGCGGCCAGACATAGTCGCTGCCGACGAGATAGAACGCCTTGCCGAGGTTCTCCACGGCATAGGGCACCAACGGGTTGACCCAGTGCGCCGGCAAGGCGCTGTAGCAGGTCACATAGCGGCTGCAGACACCGCCCTCATAGTCGGTGGCATAGAGCAGCGGTGTCTTGTAGCGCTCGATCGTCGGCAGCATGGCGTCGCGGTTGGCGCTGGTGACGGGCCCGATGATGGCGGCGACCTTGTCGCGGCGGATCAGTTCGCTGGTGCGCTCAACCGCGGTCTTGGGATCGGTGCGGTCATCCGCCTTGACGATCTCGAACATGCGCCCGCCGAGCACGCCGCCCGCCTCGTTGGCCTCCAGAAGCGCCATTTCAGCGCCCTGGAACCCCTGCTGACCAAGCACCTCGAGGCCGCCCGAGAAAGGTTGCAGAATGCCCACCTTGATGGGGTCTCCGGCAGCGCGCGCGACATAGGGCATGGCCAGGCCGGCCAGAGCGCCGGCAGCGCCGGTGAACAGGACCTTGCGGCGTGAAATCCTCAAATTCAGATGCATCTCGTTCTCCTCCAGATCTGGATGCCTGCTTGCCGAGTCTACCTCTCGGCTATGTCTGCTCGGCAGCGCCGGGCAATCCCCATGCGACGTCCGACCCCGGGAATGGCCTCGGAGAAACCGGCAAACAGATGACTGTCAGCACGTTGCCGCACCCCGTGAGTGGCGTGACGACTGAGACTGGGTCAATGCACAGGTCCACCTAACGCGCCCCTCGCGCGGTCGATTATTTGTTTGTAGTCAAACAAGATTATGGGTGTTCAAACAATCTGTCAATCGCGCGACGTGCTATGCGGACGGTAGCACCGGCTTGCCCGACAATTGCTTATAAGCCTTGCAGCGTCGAGGAAGTAGTCGACAGGGAAGCGGATCGGAACGCCCTCGAGCGCCGCCGCCAACATTTCAAGGTGAGCGTCGAACCCGGCGCATGCCTTTGCGATATCCTCGCCTGAGGGCAGTCGCAGGGTCAGCACGAGCTGTGTCCCTCCCTCAGTTGCCCCCAACTCCCAACGCAGAGGTCGTACAGGGCCGTCGCCGCTGCTCCATGAATACTCCAACAGCCGCGGCCGATCCAACTGCAGCACGACGCTCTCGATCGTCCTTCCACTGTCCGCGAAGTCGATCTGAACCGCACCGCCGACGCTTAGCTCGATGGAGCCCGGCGCGAGCCATTGGGGAAGTGCCGTTGCGTCGGTAAGCATTCGCCAGACAGTATCCTGATCGTGCGCGAAAAACCGCTCAAGCCGTGCCTCAAGATCGTCGCCGACATACCCAATTCTAACGGTCCGAGCGGTTTGCTGTATCGACATTTCAGATCAGGCCTCCAACCGGCCAATAGCCGCCGGACTGCCTTTTACTTGGGTTGTCAATCTGGATTTATGCACCGCTGCCATCCTTCTCTGGCACCTCGACGTCAACTGACCCCAAGATAGCGTCCAGGCCGATGATTGACCGCCAGAATGAGGTTGAGGACTGTCGCGCTGAGAACGGACAGCAACAGCCTGTCGGGCGCCAGGATCACGAACGCGACGGAAAGGATTGCGAGATCGACGGCCAGTTGAAAGTAGCCAGCGCGCAGTCCCAAATTCTCCTGAAGGAAAATGGCGAGAATGTTGATGCCGCCCAAACCCGTGCGGTGGCGAAATAGCATCAGCATGCCGACGCCGCACAGGGCTCCGGCCATGACGGCAGCGTAGGTCGCGTCCAACTGGGCAAATGTCACCCATTCGCTCGTGAGGCGCGAAAAGAGCGAAACGAGGCTGACCGCAACGAACGTCCGCGCGACGAACGCGCCGCCCAGTCGTCTCCAACCGAGCAGGGCAGATTGATCAGCGAGAATCCAAGCCAGAATTGGACGCCGGTCGTGTATTGGAGCAAGAGCGCGACTCCAGCCATGCCGCCCACAACCAGCACTGCCTTGGTATAGATGGTGGTGCCCAGCGCAACCATAAGACTGCCCAGAACCAGAGCGAGCGCGTCTTCATGCAAACCATGCTTCTCCGTCACCGGGCCTTCCTCCGCCTGCGCGTTCTTTCGCTTGGCGATATCCTGTTTTCTTGACGATGCGCGGTCTTTGTCCGGGCGCAAAGACGGCGGCTAAACCTTCCGTGCACGACTGGTTGGGTGCGGCTTGCCCGCCGGCAAAGCCGTTCCGAGGGCCCGAAGGCCACGGGACGGCGATCTGCTTGTCTCTGCGCGGCTGGCCCCGCCCGCCAATGCTGGATTACAGCGAACCTGTCGCGACGCCCTTGTCTGAGCGGCCCGTATTGGCGAACCGTTAGCTCCCGCGGAAATCGCCGGAGGCGCCGAACACTATGAGGATCGCGGCCAAAGAAATCAGAACAGGCGGGCCGCCGGTCAGATTGATGACGACCACCCAAGCACCCGTGACCGCGCCGGCAATGATGGAGCGCACAACGATCTCAAGCCACCTCGGCACCAACCGCGCTCCCACCTCGGGATTGATAAGGGTCGCGAACCGTCGAGCTGCAGTCGAGCAGACATTCCAGCGCCGCGAACCGATCGGACGGCAGACGAGGCAGTTCGATTTCCAGGGCGAGGCCGGCTGCAAATTCTCGGAACGCCGCGAGATTGATGGCGGGAACACCGATCAGCACCGGCACGGAAAGTTCGAGCGCTTTGGCGATCAGAGCCCTGAAGCCACCGCCTTCGACCTCGGTCTTGCCGAATTTGCAGAGAACCAGGAGATCGGTCTGCTCGGACAACTCCGCTCCCGCAGCTTCACAGGCGCCGAGTAGCCGATCGATATTCAAGACACAGCCGCGGGCATGGGGTCCTCGATCATCGGATATGCCGTGAAGCTCACCCGTCGCGAGATCCCGCAGATGCATGTCGCATTTCACGCGATCCGGTTTCTTTTCGCTTAGCTGGACAAGGCCGGCCAATCGCATCTCCCGCTCGGCCATGATGGCGGTCATTTCCCGCAGGAAGGACTCGAACTCCGCGCCGTCTGAATAAACGATCGCGGTAATGGACCAGTCAGGACGAACGCTCTGCATGGGAGAATCTCCTTCAGTTTGCATTTCTTGCCGGCCGCGTAGCAGACGCGGGGTAGCTCCGATGCAGCGGGATTGGTGAGGCGATATCCAAGACCATCGGTCTATCTCCCAAACATTCCATGGCTGAACGGAAGCACCTCGACGGACATGCCAGGCTCAATTGGCGTCGACGCGCCGGGCACGATCGCAATGGCGTCGGCCGACACCATCGGCATCATTCTGTGCGAGCCCTCCGGCCCGCTGCGGCTGGCGGTCAATCGACCCTGCTCGACATTCAGGCGGACCGGCACCAATTCCGTGCGATCCGGCTTGCGGGAACATGTGAAGGCCAGCTCGGCCGTGATCCGTCTCGCCGGCACCTGACCGAGGAGGGTCGCCACGATCGGGCGCACGAAGGCCAGCGCGCCAAAAGCCGCGGCCTGCGGATTGCCTGGCAATCCGACGAAGCATGCCTCCCCTATCTTGCCGATAGCCAACGGCTTGCCGGGCTTCATCGCCACCTTGACGATCTCGAGTCGGCCTCCGGCCCGCCCTATGGCGTTGCGCACGTGGTCCTCCTCGCCAACCGACATGCCGGCGGTCGTGATGATCAGATCCGCCGACTTCGTGCTGTCTTCGAGCACCCGTGCGATGGCCGCGGAGTCATCGCGAGCAGTCGATAACGCGATATCGGTGCTGGGCTCTCTCAGGAGAGCAGCGAGAAGCGGACCGTTGGAGTCGAAGATCGCACCGGGTGCAAGCGACCCGCCGGTCTTGCGAAGCTCGGAGCCGGTCGTGACGACAGCGATCCGCACGCGACGCGCAACGGGGACATGATCAATTCCGATCGCCGCAAGAAGCGCGATTTCCGGCCAGCCGATCATGCAGCCTGGACGAAGGATGCAGGCTCCTTGGCGTACGTCCTCGCCGGCCCTGCGGATATTCGCGCCTGGCGCCACGTCGAACGCGAACCGCACGAGATCGCCCCGCCGCGTCGTTTGCTCCTGCATGACGACCGTGTCAGCGCCCTCGGGCAATGCCGCGCCCGTCATGATGCGGTGGGCGGCGCCTGGAGCCAGCACACCCGGCGGATCGCCCGCGCTCGTGCGGCCTATTGCGGGGAGAACCAGGGGCACGCCTCTCCTGCCGGCCAGGCTTATCGCATAGCCGTCCATCGCCGCTTGATCGAAAGGCGGAATAGCGCGGGGCGCTTCGATGGAAGCTGCCAGGATACGTCCGACGGCATCGGCCAACGGCACCATTTCCGACTGGTCCAGCGGCCGTGCCAATGCGATGGCTACGCTTCGCGCCGTTTCGAAGGGCAGCGCGCCTGCGCCCGCGCAGAAGCAACTGTCGGGCAGTATTGCTGGCGCGGTCATGCCTCGATGTCCGGCAGCGTCTTTTCGAGAATTGCGCGCATGGCCGCAAGACCCGGATCTGGCGCACGGTTCATGATGCCGATGAGTTGCGTCCAAAGATCGTCGGAGGCGGTGTCTATGAAATTGCGAACGGCCGAGCCGACGATTTCGGCCGGCGAACGACCGGACACATCGGCGGCGGCGGTCAACCGCGCGGCCAAGGCCGGCTCATCGAACGCGGCGACGATGGCCATGGCCGCTCTGGGGTCTTCCAGCGAGGCGATGATATCTCCAAGCATCGCGTCCGCCTCACTGCACCAGCGGCGAGGATGCGCCGTCGAGGACAATTCCGCCGATGTCCGCCCGGCCGACAAGCAGCGAGACATATTGCGCCGTCGCCTGCCGGTTGACGTGCTCGGCCAGGTAGGTCGCGATGCGCTCCCGCACGGCCTCGAACGGCAGCTGGCGACCGTCTATGCGCCGCGTGAGCCGAATGAGGTGGACGCCGTAACGCGTCTCGACCGGCGCCGAGACGCCGCCTGGTGCGAGATCGACGAGAGCGGCCTCGAATTCCGGCGTCGTGTCGCCCGGCCCGATCTGGCCGAGGCTGCCGCCAACAGCTCCCGAGGGGCAGTCCGAGCAGTCCCTCGCCAGCGCCGCGAAACGCTCAGGCGCCGCCGCCAGGCTGGCCCCGAGCGACAGCGCCTTTTCCCGCGCGGCGGCGAAGGCTTCGCGATCATCGCGGCGAGCCGCTATGAGGATATGGTCGGCTTCATAGAGCGGGGGCGTCACGAAGCGGCGAAGATTGTTCTCGTAGAAGCGCCGCAGCATCTCCTCGTCCGCTTCGGGAACGCGGACCTCGCGCTCGATCAGGCCGCGCACCAGCGCGTCCTCGGTGGTCTCCCTGCGTCCATCCTGGTCGGTCCTCTGCTCGATGGCGATATCGAGGCGTCGGGCCTCCTGCAGGAGCAACTCGCGGATGACGAGCGCGCGGGTTGCCGCACGCCAGCCCTCGCCAGGACTGCGGGCGGGAAAGTTCTGCACCTCGGCGGCGATCGCCTTGCGCGATATCGCCGCCCCGTTGACGGTCACAGGCGGCATCGCCACGCGTTCACGGGACGGCGCCGTGTCGGGAGTCGCGGGCCGGTGTTCGTGCGGATGCTCGGACGCTTTGCGGCTAGCCGAATGGTCGATGACGAGCGCGGCCATGATCTACTCCGCAGGCTGGTGGGAAGGAGTGGCAGCGGGCCGCCGCGCCGGCGCGGACGACCGCACCGCCGGCGCTGGCACGGCCGGCCGGCGGGTCGCAAAGCGTGTGCGCACGACCTGATAGCCCGGGCGGCCGAGATACCAGA
>NZ_RZTO01000315.1:0-6418 GCF_003997225.1 Mesorhizobium sp. M2C.T.Ca.TU.002.02.1.1 | reverse complement strand
CTTTTTTACCCTCCCCCTTGTGGGGAGGGTCGATCCGCGCAGCGGATCGGGGAGGGGCTCGTAGAGTGCATCGTCGGCGCCGCGCCCCGCCCCGCTCACCTTGTTCGCGACCCTCCCCACAAGGGGAAGGGTACAGCGGCAGATTGCCGCTGCGGAAGCCTGGCGTTACGCTCGCCGTCCGATGCGACCAAAGCAGTGTTTGCAACAAAACCGTCAGGCTGGTAAAAGATTTTGACCAGTCAAGCGAGATGACCGATGTCCGGCCTAGCCATGCCCAAGCCAGATGCCGAGACGATGCGCCGGCGCGCCGAGATCGTCGCCGACATGCGCATCATCGTGCCGGGCGAGGGGGTCGTCGACGCGGCCCATGAAATGCGCGCCTTCGAAAGCGACGGCCTGACCGCCTACCGGCAGCTGCCGCTGGTCGTGGTGCTGCCGGAAACGGTGGCGCAGGTTTCCCGGGTGCTGAAGTACTGCAATGAGCGCAACATCCGCGTCGTGCCGCGCGGCTCAGGCACTTCACTATCGGGCGGCGCGCTGCCGCTCGAGGACGCGGTGCTGCTGGTGATGAGCCGCTTCAACCGCATCCTGGCAATCGATTACCCGAACCGCATCGTCGTCGCCCAGCCGGGCGTCACCAATCTCGGCATCACCACCGCCGTCGAGCAGGAGGGCTTTTACTACGCCCCCGATCCATCCTCCCAGATCGCCTGCTCGATCGGCGGCAACGTCGCGGAGAATTCCGGCGGCGTGCACTGCCTGAAATACGGGCTCACCGCCAACAATGTGCTGGGCATCGAGATGGTGCTGATGAATGGCGAGGTGGTGCGCCTCGGCGGCGGCCATCTCGACCAGGAAGGCTACGATTTGCTCGGCGTCATGACCGGCTCCGAAGGCCTGCTCGGCGTCGTCACCGAGGTGACAGTCCGCATCCTGAAGAAGCCGGAGACGGCGCGCGCGCTTCTGATCGGCTTTCCGACCAGCGAGGAGGGCGGCCAGTGCGTCGCCGACATCATCGGCGCCGGCATTATCCCCGGCGGCATGGAGATGATGGACCGCCCGGCGATCCACGCGGCGGAGGATTTCGTCCATGCCGGCTATCCGCTCGATGTCGAGGCGCTGCTGATCGTCGAGCTCGACGGGCCGAGCGTCGAGGTCGACCATCTGATCGGCCTCGTCGAGGCGATCGCCTACCGCAACGGCTCGACCACCTGCCGCATCTCGCAGTCCGAGCAGGAGCGGCTGAGCTTCTGGGCCGGCCGCAAGGCGGCTTTCCCGGCCGTCGGGCGCATCTCGCCCGACTATTACTGCATGGACGGCACCATCCCGCGCAAGGAGCTGCCGCGGGTGCTTGCCGGCATGCGCGATCTCTCCGAGAAATACGGCCTCGGCGTCGCCAATGTCTTCCATGCCGGCGACGGCAATCTGCATCCGCTGATCCTCTACGACGCCAACGTGCCGGGCGAGCTCGACAAGGCCGAAAGCTTCGGCGCCGACATATTGCGGCTTTGCGTCGAGGTCGGCGGCGTCTTGACCGGCGAGCACGGCGTCGGCGTCGAGAAGCGCGACCTGATGCCGGAAATGTTCAACCAGATCGACCTCGACCAGCAGATGCGCGTCAAATGCGCCTTCGACCCCAACCATCTGCTCAATCCCGGCAAGGTGTTTCCGCAGCTGCGCCGCTGCGCGGAGCTGGGAAGGATGCATGTGCATCGCGGGCAGGTGGCGTTTCCGGATATTCCGAGGTTTTGATGGGGGCATCTCAGAACTTGGGTTCCTCGCCCCCGCAAAGCGGGGGAGAGGTGGCTCGGGCGAAGCCCGAGACGGAGAGGGGGACGCCCTATCAGCCGAGCCGCCGCTCGCCCGAAAAGATCGCCCGAGCGCGCGAGCTGCGTCACGGTGAAAATCAGGCGGAAGCGACCCTCTGGAACGAGCTGAAGGCAAAGAGGCTGGGCGGCTACAAATTCGTTCGCCAGATGCCCATCGGTCCGTATTTCGCGGATTTTGCCTGCAGAAGCCAAAAGCTGATCGTGGAGCTGGACGGCAGTCAGCACGCGGAGAGCTCATACGACAGGCGACGCGACGAATTCATGCGCGGCGAAGGCTTCTCGGTGCTGCGGTTCTGGAGCTTCGATGTTTTGAAGAACACCAGGAGCGTTTGCGAGACGATCCTTGCCGCGCTGGAAGGGCGGCTTGCTGAAGATGTAGTTGCTGCCGACCTCCGGTTTGTTTTCGCAACCAATAAGATCGGAGACAGCGCTCTATGATGGCCCCCTCTCCGTCTCGGGCTTCGCCCGAGCCACCTCTCCCCCGCTTTGCGGGGGCGAGGAAAGGCGCGCGCCAATGACCACCTTCACCCCATCATCATCCACCGAAACCCTCTCCACCATCCAATGGGCGGCAGCGGAGGAATCGCCGCTGGAGATCCTCGGCCATGGTTCCAAGCGCGGCATAGGCCGTCCGCTGCAGACCGAGCACACGCTCGACCTCTCGAAGCTCACCGGCGTCACTCTCTATGAGCCGGCAGAGCTGGTGCTCTCGGCCCGGGCCGGCACGCCGCTCGCCGAGATCGAGCAACTGCTTGCCGAAAATGGCCAGCAATTCGCCTTCGAGCCGATGGACTATGGTCCCCTGCTCGGCGGCGCGCCAGGCAGGGGCACGATTAGCGGCGTGCTGGCCTCGAACCTCTCCGGCCCGCGCCGTCTCAAGGCGGGTGCGGCACGCGACCATATCCTCGGCATATCGGCGGTGTCGGGCCGCGGCGAGGCGTTCAAGTCGGGCGGGCGCGTCGTCAAGAACGTCACCGGCTACGACCTCTCCAAGCTGATGGCCAACAGCTGGGGCACGCTGGCGGTGCTGACCGACGTCACCTTCAAGGTGCTGCCGGCCGCGGAAACCGAAGTGACCTTGGCCATTCGCGGCCTGCTCGACGATGCGGCGGTCGCCGCCATGGCGCTGGCGCTGGGCTCCAGCGCCGAAGTGTCGAGCGCGGCGCATCTGCCGGAGCGCATCGCCGCAAGGGTCGCCGGCGGCAAGCACGGCAGCGACGCCGCCACGCTGCTGCGCGTCGAGGGGTTTGGCCCCTCGGTGGTCTATCGCATAGAGGCGCTGCGCAAGCTGCTCGGCAAGGCCGGGCCGCTGGAAGAGATCGCCGGCGAGGCGTCGAAGACGATCTGGCGCGACATCCGCGATTGCCGGCCTTTCTCCGACGGCGGCACGCGGCCGGTATGGCGCGTGTCGATGGCGCCGTCGCAGGCGCATCACATGGTGATGGCGCTGCGCATGCAAGCGGCGGTCGACGCCTTCTACGACTGGCAGGGCGGCTTGGTGTGGCTGTCGATGCGCGAGGACGATCCGGAGGCTGATTTGCTGCGCGGCTTGATCCGCAAATATGGCGGCGGCCATGCGACCCTGGTGCGCGCGTCCGCACCGCATCGCGCGGCGCTACCGGTGTTCGAACCGCAGCCGCCGCATCTGGCCGCGCTGTCGGCGCGACTCAAGGCCGAGTTCGATCCCAAGCAGATTCTCAACCCCGGCCGCATGGCTTAGAGCAAACGCGATGCAAACCAACTTCTCAGCCGCGCAGCTTGCCGACCCGCATGTCGCGGAATCGGAAAAGATCCTGCGCAAATGCGTGCATTGCGGCTTCTGCACCGCCACTTGCCCGACCTATGTGACGCTGGGCAACGAGCTGGATTCGCCGCGCGGCCGCATCTACCTCATCAAGGACATGCTGGAAAACGGCCGGCCGGCCGACAAGGAGATCGTCACCCATATCGACCGCTGCCTGTCCTGCCTGGCCTGCATGACGACATGCCCGTCCGGCGTGAACTACATGCATCTGGTCGACCATGCCCGCGCCCATATCCAGGTGACCTACAAGCGGCCGCTGCTCGACCGGTTGACCCGCGCCATGCTGGCTGCCGTGCTGCCTTATCCGGGCCGCTTCCGCGCCGCGCTCAAGCTCGCCGGGCTCGGCCGGCCGTTCATAGGCCTGTTCGAGAAACTGCCGGCGCTGAAGCCAGTTGCGGCCATGCTGAAGCTCGCACCCGCGTCGATCCCGCCGGCATCGCCGCTGGCTTCGCCCGGCACGCATGCCGGGCAGGGGACCAAGAAACGCGGCCGCGTCGCCATCCTCACCGGCTGCGCGCAATCGGTGCTCGACCCGGCCATCAACGACACCACCATCTCGCTGCTGACACGGCTCGGCGTCGAGGTCGTCGTGCCGGAAGGCGAGGGCTGCTGCGGCGCGCTCGTCCATCACATGGGCCGCGAGGATCAGGCCCTTGCCTCGGCGAGGCGGAATGTCGACGCCTGGACGCGCGCCATCGAGAAGGGTGGACTCGACGCGATCGTCATCACCGCGTCCGGCTGCGGCACGACGATCAAGGATTACGGCTTCATGCTGCGCCTCGATCCGGCGTATGCCGAAAAGGCCGCGCGCGTCTCGGCCCTGGCCAAGGACGTCACCGAATATCTGGCCTCGCTCGACCTGCCCGAGCCGGTGCGCAAGCCGGGCACGGTCGTCGCCTATCACTCGGCCTGCTCGATGCAGCACGGCCAGAAGATCACGCGCCAGCCGAAGGAGTTGCTCGCCAAGGCGGGCTTCGTCGTGCGCGAGCCGCGCGAAGGACACCTGTGCTGCGGCTCGGCCGGCACCTACAACATCCTGCAGCCCGAGATCTCGGCCAAGCTGCGCGACCGCAAGGTGAAAAACATCGAGGCGACCGGCGCTTCAATTGTCGCCACCGGCAACATCGGCTGCATCACCCAGATCGCGTCCGCCGCCAGGCTGCCGGTGGTGCACACGATCAAGCTGCTCGACTGGGCCTATGGCGGCCCGAAGCCGGAAGGTGTTTCCGACAGCGGTTTGATCGCTGCCGAATAACTACTCCGCCGCGAGTTGATCCGGCACGCCATAGGTCGCGCGGTAAAGCGTGCGCTGGCGGTTGAGCGCCACCATGGTGTTGCGCAGCAGGATAGCAACGGTGAGCGGGCCAACGCCACCCGGCACCGGCGTGATCCACGAGGCCACTTCCTTGACGCTGTCGGTGTCGACGTCGCCGACGATGCGGGTTTCGCCGTCGGGCCCGATCTCGGAATTGATGCCGATGTCGATGACGGCGGCGCCCGGCTTCACCATGTCGGCCTTGATCAGCCTGGGCTTGCCGACCGCGACGAACAGCGCGTCCGCGCGGCGCGCATGCGCCGCGACCGAGCGCGTCATGTGGTGGCAGACCGTCACCGTTGCGCCCTCGCTCATCAACAGGAAGGCGATCGGTTTGCCGACGATCTCGGAATGGCCGACGACGACCACTTCGAGCCCCTGGAGGTCGAGGCCGGTTTCCTTGAGCAGCTCGACCGAGGCCGCCGCCGTGCAGGGCGCCAGGTCGAGCTGGTTGTAGACGATGTTGCCGATCGAGGCCGGGTGCATGCCTTCGACGTCCTTCAGCGGATGCACCGCCGCCTGCAGCGTCTTGATCGGGATATGCGCCGGCACCGGCCGCTGGATGATGATGCCGGTGACGCGCGGGTCGGCGTTGAGGCCGTGGATGGCGGCCTCCAGCTCGCCGGCGGTGATGTCGGCGGCGAAGCGCCGTTCCTCGAAGCCGATGCCGGCAAGGGCCGCCTTGGCGCGCTGGTTGCGCACATAGACATCGACCGCGGCGATATCACCCACGCTGATCGAGACCAGCTTCGGCGGGAAACCCTCGGCCGTGGCGATCGCCGCGTCCTCGCGCACCGAAGCGATGATGCGCTGGGCGACCGGGCCGCCTTTCAGGTAGCGGCTGTCGTCGGTTCGGGTCATGGCGTCACCTCTGTCTTCTGAAGCAATTCAAGAACGAAGCGCGTAAGCGGCGTTGCGTCCGGAATTGCGTGACGATCAGGATTTGTGCACTGCAATAGCAGAGGCGCGCCGGGAAATCAGCCCCGAAAGCGAAACCGCCTGCTTTCGGGGCGACTTGCCGCGCCATGCGTCAAAGGAAAACTCAAAAACGAAAAGGGCAGCGCGGTTGCCCGCGCTGCCCTTTGTGACCGGCCGTATCCCCACACGGCCCGTCCCCCGTAAACTCCAGCACCGGTTTAAGCACATCCTGCAGGATCGCACTATGACTTGGCGGCAACAGCAGGAGACTAAAAATGCTGCGCCGTCTAACCGGCTGATTCGCTGCGACTATATCACCTCGACCGTGGTTCCGACATTCACGCGCTCGTAAAGGTCGACGACATCCTCGTTGCGCATGCGGATGCAGCCGGAAGACACCGCGCCGCCGATCGTCCAGGGCTGGTTGGTGCCGTGGATGCGGTATTCGGTGGTGCCGAGATAGAGCGCGCGGGCGCCGAGCGGGTTCTCGATGCCGCCGGCGAGATAAGTCGGCAGATAGCGGCCCTTGGCGGCCTCGCGCTTGATCATCTC
>NZ_RZTO01000314.1:0-6468 GCF_003997225.1 Mesorhizobium sp. M2C.T.Ca.TU.002.02.1.1 | reverse complement strand
GAGGTCTTGATTTTTTACCCGCCAATCCCGGATTGTCCGTGGTCATGAGTTTCCCGTTGCGGGAGACGCATTGAAGCAGGTCGCGTGCAAAGAGATTCACGCGACCTGCTTCAGGTTTTTGATTTAAGCATGTGTTTGTCCCGAATCCGGGCCCACTTTCGGGAGACATGCTTTAATGGCGCGGGTAAATGGCGAAGAAGAAAATCGAATCCGAGTTCCGGCTTAGCCCGACACTGGCGCTCCGCCCCCTGGACGCGGTGCGTGCCCGGCGTGAACTGTCGGAAATCGCCGATGCCGCCGAGGAGGAGGGGCTTTCCCGCCTCGCTGCGTTCCTGGCGGGCGAGGGGCCGCTGCAGCACCTGCTGGCGGCCGTCTTCGACCTCTCGCCCTTTCTTCGCGATGTCGCGCGCCGTCGGCCGGCGATCCTCGACACGCTGTTCGACCAGACGATCGAAGCGCGGCTCGATGCCATAGGCGAGGCGATCGGCGGCGCGGCAAGGGCGGAAGACGCCTCGGAATCCAGCCTGATGATGGCGCTCAGGCAATGGAAGACCGAAGCGCATTTCCTGGTCGCGCTGGCCGATCTTTCAGGCGAGGCGGAGACCTCCGCGACGGTGCGCCGGCTCAGCGATCTTGCCGATGGCTGCGCATGCGCCGCCGTCGATTTCCTGCTGCTCGACGCGAACCGCCAAGGCAAGCTCAAGCTGCCGCATCCGGCGGAACCGGCGAGGGATTCGGGCTGGATCCTGCTTGGCATGGGCAAGCTCGGCGCGCATGAGCTGAACTTTTCCTCCGATATCGATCTTGTCGTCTTCTTCGATCCCGAAGCGCCGGCCGTCGTCGATCCGCTCGACGCGACCGAATTGTTCTCGCGGCTCACGCGTCGTCTCGTGCGCATCCTCCAGGACCGTACCGAGCACGGTTATGTCTTCCGCACCGATCTGAGGCTCCGCCCCGATCCCGGCTCGACGCCCCTGGCGATCCCTGTCGAGGCAGCGCTTCGTTATTACGAGGCGCGCGGCCAGAATTGGGAGCGCGCCGCAATGATCAAGGCGCGGCCGGTTGCCGGCGACCTTGCCGCGGGCGCCGCCTTCCTCAAGGAATTGCAGCCCTATGTCTGGCGCAAATACATGGACTATGCGGCGATCGCCGACGTCCATTCGATCAAGCGCCAGATCCATGCCCATAAGGGCCATGGCGAGATCGCCGTGAAGGGCCATAACGTCAAGCTCGGCCGCGGCGGCATCCGCGAGATCGAGTTCTTCGTCCAGACCCAGCAGCTCATCGCCGGCGGCCGTTTCCCGGAACTGCGCGGCCGCGAGACGGTGCCGATGCTTGCAGCGCTCGCCGCGCGCGGCTGGATCACCACCGACGCGCGCGATGCGCTCACCCGGCAATACTGGTTCCTGCGCCGCGTCGAGCACGCCGTCCAGATGGTGGCGGACGAACAGACGCACATCCTGCCCGAGGAAGACGAGGAACTGAAACGCATCGCACTGATGCTCGGTTTTGCCGGCGAGGCGGAATTCACGCAGGCCTTCCGCGCCTCGCTGCAGCAGGTCGAGCGCCATTATGCGGCGCTGTTCGAGACAGCGCCCGAGCTTTCGGCCGGCGTCGGCAATCTGGTCTTCACCGGCGATGTCGACGATCCCGACACGCTGCAGACGCTGCATGGCCTGGGCTTCCAGCGGCCAAGCGACATCTGCCGCGTCATCCGCGGCTGGCATTTCGGCCGCTACCGCGTCACCCAGTCGGCGGAGGCGCGCGAGCGGCTGACCGAACTGACCCCGGCGCTGCTCAAGGCCTTCGGCCAGACGCGGCGCGCCGACGAGGCGCTGATGCGCTTCGACGAGTTCCTCGCCGGCCTGCCGGCGGGCATCCAGCTTTTCTCGCTGCTGCAGTCGAACCCGGCGCTCCTCAAGCTGATGGCGACCATCATGGGGGCCGCGCCGCGGCTGGCGGCCATCATCACGCGCCGTCCGCATGTCTTCGATGGCCTGCTCGACCCGGCGCTGCTCACCGAATTGCCGGACCGCGCCTATCTCTCGGCCCGGCTTGCCGCCCTCATCGAAGGCGACCGCGCCTATGAAGATGTGCTCGACCGCCTGCGCATCTTCGCCTCCGAGCAGAAATTCCTGATCGGCGTGCGCCTGCTTGCCGGCTCGATCGATCCGGCGCGCGCCGGCCGCGCCTTCTCCGACCTTGCCGATCTCACCATCGAGGCGGCGCTTCAAGCGGTGATCGCCGAGTTCGCGCAGCGGCACGGCGAGATCGCCGGGGGCAGGGTGGCCTTGCTCGGCATGGGCAAGCTCGGCAGCCGCGAGCTCACCGCCGGCTCCGACGTCGATCTCATCCTGCTCTACGACCATGACGCGGATGCCGAGGACTCGAACGGCGAGAAGCCGCTGGCGCCCTCGCATTATTATGCCCGCATGACGCAGCGCCTGATCGCCGCCGTCTCGGCGCCGACCGCCGAAGGCGTGCTCTACGAGCTGGACCTGCGCCTGCGCCCCTCCGGCAACAAAGGACCGGTCGCCACCCATATCGACGCGTTCAAGAAGTATCAGCGCCAGGACGCCTGGACCTGGGAGCACATGGCGCTGGCACGGGCTCGCGCCATCGGCGGCGATGCCGAGCTCTGCGCTGAGCTCGAGACGGAAGTGGCGGCGGTGCTGGCGCAGCCACGCGATGCCGCCAAGGTGAAAGCCGAAGCCTCGGAGATGCGGGCGCTGATCGAGAAGGAAAAGCCACCGCGCGACCTCTGGGACATCAAGCTGATCCCCGGCGGGCTGATCGATCTCGAATTCATCGCCCAGGTCGCGACCATCACCGGCAATGTCGAGCCCGGCCGCCGGCTCACGGCGACCGCCGACATCCTGGGACGGCTGGCCCCCGGTTTCGCAGGCGGCGATATCCGTGAAGAACTAGGCGAGGCCTATCGGCTCTATCTGGCGCTGACCCAGATGATCAGGCTCTGCCTCACCGGCGAGTTCCAGCGCGACGATGTCCCGCCAGGGCTTTCGGACCTGCTTCTTGCGGTCACCGACCTGCCGGATTTCGCTGTGCTGGAGGCGCATCTCAAGGACACTTCGCGGAAGGTCAGGCAGGATTTTGACCTTCTTCTGCGGAGCGCGGGAGGGTCCTGAGATCGCGCGACTAATCGGTGCGTTGCACGCGGCGGAGTTTGCGGCGCGCATGCGCCTGCAGAAGCCGATCGCGCAGATGAGCGTAGAAGCGTGGCGGCAGCATGCCATAGTGGAAGCGGGACGGGCTGTTTCCCGGAATTGGTCGGAGGTCGGGGCCTGGCCAAAGGAAATCGTTGGTTTCGCTCACCACGATCCATGACGGCATGTCATCGAGCCCAAGGTGAGCCTTGAGAGGCGCAGGCATTTCGATGGCGTCGGCGGGATCTGTCGGGAGCGAATGCGTGATAGGAACCATCGTCACGACTTCGCGCCCCTCCACAATCCGACGTGCGGCGACGATCGCACATGGGCGGTCCTTGCGACCCTCTTCGATACCTATCGTATGTTCGTCCGACCAAAGATAGGAATAGGAGATCACCAGGCCGGGAACGGGCTTGGGCAGGCTCACGGCGTCCAGTCTTTGAGCATCTGGTCCAGCTCGTCATGCTGGGAAGGGACCGCGCTCTCGGCAATGGCTTTCAGCGTCTCGTCATCGAGTTCCTCGACGGGGCGGGCGACCCGTCCCTTGACCAACACTTCGAACATCGTCGCAGAAAGCAGCACCGTGTGGGTCCGACCGTTCTTCGTTATCGCGACCGGTGCCCGCTGCGCGGCATCCTGGAAGCGGCCGACATTCTGCTGGAATTCGGTGGATGTTACACGCATGGAAAAATCACCTCTTATCCAAAATAGATAAAATAGATAACTATTTCAAGCTCGGCTCCGGCAGCAACGAATGCCGGTGAGTCAGGCCGCAGCCTTCACCGCAGCTGGCGCCTTCTTCAGCGGGATGCGCACCGACACGATGGTGCCGACGCCTTCGGTAGAGCGGATCTTCAGCGCGCCACCCTGCAGCTCGGCCAGCGAGCGCGAGATGGCGAGCCCGAGGCCCGAGCCGGTGTGGTTCTTGGAGAACTGGTTCTGCACCTGCTCGAACGGCCGGCCGAGCTTGCCCAGCGCATGCTTGGGGATGCCGCAGCCATTGTCTTCGATGGTTAGCAGCAGGGCGCCGGAGGTGTTGCGCGCCCTGACCGTGATCTTGCCGCCCTGGCCGGTGAACTTCACCGCATTGGAGAGCAGGTTGATGGCGATCTGCTTGATCGCGCGGCGGTCGGCGTAGACCCGCATCGTATCGGCGATGCGAGTCTCGACATTGATCGACTTTTCCGCCGCCTGCAGCGAGATCACTCGCACCGTCTCCTTGATCAGCGGACAGAGGTCAATCTCCTCGCGGTCGAGCGAGAACTGGCCGGCCTCGATCTTCGACATGTCGAGGATGTCGTTGATGACGCCGAGCAGGTATTTGCCGCTGCCGTTGATGTCGGTTGCATATTCCTCGTAGCGCTCGGAGCCGAGCGGCCCGAACAGGCCTTGCTGCATCAGTTCGGAGAAGCCGATGATGGCGTTGAGCGGCGTGCGCAGCTCATGCGACATGTTGGCGAGGAATTCCGACTTAGCGCGATTGGCCGCCTCGGCGCGCTCGGTTTCCTTCATGTACTTGCGGTTGAGCTCGACCAGCTCGCTCGCGCGTTCCTCCTCGGCGCGCCGCGCAAGGCTGAGATCGTGGATCGTCGCCATCAGCCGGCGCTCGCTGTCGACCAGCTTTTCCTGGTGCAGCTTGATCTGGGTGATGTCGGAGCCGACCGAGACGATGCCGCCGTCGCGGGTCCTGAGCTCGTTGACCTGCAGCCAGCGGCCGTCTGCGAGTTGGCGTTCGAAGCTGACGCCGCCCTTCGGCCCGTTGGCGTTGGCAAGCCTGCGCTCCGAGGCGAAGGCCAGCATCCGCTCCTCCACCGCGTCGCGGAGAATGCCGGGCACGACGTCGCGGTCCGACAGCCCGTTGTCCTTCTGGAACTTCGAATTGCACATGATCAGCCGCTCGGCGGCGTCCCACAGCACGAAGGATTCGTTGATGTTCTCGATCGCGGTCCTGAGCCGCATGTCGGCCGCTTCCGAACGTAGCGCCAGATGCCGCTGCTCGGTGACGTCGACGGCGATGCCGATCAGCTGGATTTCCGGCGCTTCCGGATCGATCACCTGGGCGCGGGCCCGCATCCACACCCATTGTCCGTCGGCGTGGCGCATGCGGAAAACCTGGTCGATATGGTCGATCTCGCGCTCGACGATGCGGTTGGCGAGTTCGAACAGGTCGCCGTCGTCGGGATGGATGATCTCGTCGACTTCGCCGAAGGAAAGCATCGTATCGCAGGGCTCGTAGCCCAGCATGTCATACATCGAGCGCGACCAGTACATCTTGCCGCGCACCATGTCCCAGTCCCACAGCCCGCAACGGCCGCGCACCAACGCCATGTCGATGCGTTGATGCGCCTCGAGATAGATGCGGTCCGCGGCCTGGGCGCGCGCCGCCTGGCCGAAATAGGCGTAGAGGATGACGATCAGCACGCCCGCAGTGAGCACGAACAGCGTGACGTTGAGCGACATCGACTTGCGCCAGCTGTCGAACACCGCTTCCTGCGGCACCAACACGGCCGCGGCATGCTTGCGGTCGCCGCTTAGGCTGACAGCGGCAAACCAGTCCTGTCCCGAGATGCTGACATCCATCACGCCGGCGCGGTCGCCGAACATGAACAGCGGCTGGCCGCCCAGCACGAGACTGTCCAGCGTGCGGCCCTGCCAGCCCGTCGACAGCGGCGAGACGGCGATGACCTTGAAGTTGGCGTCGGTGATGGCGAGCACATGGGCGCGGCTCATGGCGCCCTGGCGGCCGATGTTTTCCAAGAGGCTTATGGCGTTGGCGCCGGCCGCTGTGGGGTCGGCGGTGACGGCCTGCGCCATCTGGCCGGCGCCCAGCGCCAGCACCGCCTTCGCGTCGCGCTCGATCTCGTCGTGCTCGTTCATCAGCGACAGGAAGCGCAGCGCGGCGATGACGATCAGGAAGATGATGATCAGCGCCGGGATCGAACGGCGCAGCAGCGGCTCGGCGGCTAAGAGCCGCTGATAGGCGGGTTCGGCGATCAGGCGCATGTTGCCGGCAAGTCCATCGTTCCTTGCCTTGCGACGCGCAAAAGCCTTCCCTCCGGGCGCGCCCCACGCGTCCGCCTTGGCCATAAATGGCACTCCCCGATCTGCCGTATACTGGATGACCCGGATACGCCGCACGCCCGAATCGCCATTAAAGAATCAAAGGTGATTCGCCTTGTCCAGAGGCGCGGGCGAAAAAGATTAAAAGTTGATTGAAATTTGTCGAAACTGCTGATCTCCCCCCTCGTGGGGGAGATGGCCGGCAGGCCAGAGGGGGGCGCTGTCCCGCCAGCCTCTCAAC
>NZ_RZTO01000313.1:0-6469 GCF_003997225.1 Mesorhizobium sp. M2C.T.Ca.TU.002.02.1.1 | reverse complement strand
GCACATACCTCGTCATAGGCGGCCTGGTGGTTGGCCTGCCGATCGGTATCCTGGTCTCGGCCGCTCCGCATGTCGACGCCTCGGTGCTCACTCTGGTGCTATGCCTTTCTCCCATATTCACCCTCGTTATTGGCGCACTGGCGGGTCTTGATCGCTTCGATTGGCGCACGTTCGCCGGCATGCTGCTCGGGGTGGCCGGCGTGGCTGTCCTCGCGCTGCCCGATGTTGGGGCCGTCGGCTCGGCCGGCGTCGGTTGGTTTCTGGTGGCGCTCATTGCCCCGGTCATGTTCGCCGCCGCCAACAATTGCGCCAAATGGCTGCGCCCCGAAGGCGCGTCCTCGGTGATGATGGCGGCCGGAACGCTGCTGGGAGGGGCCGTGGTTGCCGGCGTCGTCATGCTTGCGCTCGGCGGCGCGGCGATGCCTTCCGAGTGGATGGGCAGGACCCTGATGCCGCTCGCTCTCGCCACGACGATCAATGCCGTCTTCTTCGTCCTCTTCTTCGAGCTGGTCGCTCGGATGGGACCGGCGCGCTTTTCGATCTTCAACTATCTGGCCGTGGCCGCCGGCATTCTCTGGAGCCTGGCCGTCTTCGACGAACGGCCGGCCGCCTCGTTCTGGTTGGCCCTGCTCCTGATGCTTGCAGCCATGTACCTGGTGCTGTCGCGCAAGCCAGACTGACCATCCGGTTACCACTGACTGGCCACGCCCTGTCACATGATGCCGAAGGTCTTGTAGGCTTCGACCGCGCTCATGCCCTCGCGGATCGCCTTGGCGACGAGCTTCTCGCCGCGGACTTTTTCGAGGGCGAGGCGCACCACCTCTTCTTCGGCTTCAGTTGGAATAACAAGGACGCCTTCCTTGTCGCCGAACAAGAGCGTTCCCGGCTCTATGCGGACGCCGCCGATCTCGAGCGCGCAGCGATAGTCTATGACCTTGCCGCGCACGCCCTGGTCCTGCGCGTAATAGCCGATGCAGAAGCAGGGAAAGCCCAGCGCCCTGATGCCGTCCGTGTCGCGAGCGAAGCCGTCGACCAGCGCGCCATGCGCGCCGAGGATTTTCGCGCGCGTCGACATGAGCTCGCCCCACAATGCATAACGGGGCGAGGCGCCGCTGGCGACGTAGATTTCGCCTGGTTTCAGATCGTCCAGCGCCTCGAACATCAGCCCGAAGGGCTTGCTCATCAGCGGATTGTGGGTCGGTTCGTTGGACGGAAAGATGTCGGTCTCGAGCACGGGCATGGCCCGGCCGAGCAGTCTCGTCTTCTCGTCGACAGGTTTGAATACCGGCGGCAGGAACTGATGCTGTAGCCCGATCGTGTCCATCACGTCGCCGACGACAGCGACGAAGAGCTCCTCCTCGAACAGGCGGTACATTTCGGCGTCGTCGGCATAGAGGCGTGTCGATCTGGTCATCAGGCTTGCATCCGGATGCTGGTGGATTGAATCGACTGCGAAGGTCCCAGCGCCGCGGCGTTCTGCACCAGTGCGCGCATATAGCCGAGCGCGAAGGCCTTTCCCGCATGCCAGGGCGCATCGCAGGACATTTCCGGCGTATGGTCGGGGATGATGACGCCGTCATAGTTTTCATCGCGCAGGATGCGGACGATTTCAGCCATGTCGATGTCGCCGTCGTCGACGAAGGTTTCGTGGTAGTTCGGCACCTTGCCGCGCACGTTGCGGAAATGGATGTAGCCGATGCGCCCGCGCCGGGCGAAGCGCCGGACATGCCCGTAGATATCGTCGGTGCCCGGCATCTCCTGCAGCGAGCCGAGGCAGAGCTCCAGCCCGTTGGACGGTGAATCGACGATGTCCATCAGCCGGTCGTATTTCTCCGGACGGTTGACGAGCCGTGCCGCGCCGCGCAGCGCTTCGGCCGGGGGATCGTCGGGGTGCGCAGCAAGTATCACGCCGGCTTCTTCAGCCACCGGAACGACGTCCCGCAGGAAGGCTCCGAGCCGCTGCCAGAGCTCGTCGTTGCTCACCGTCACCGGCGCGGCGCCCGGTCGGCCCGTGCGGTAGCGCATGTTCCAGACCACGCCGTCGGGGAGGGGCAGGTCGGGATCGATGGCCGCAAGGTCGAGCCCGACCGACATCGCATCGCCGCGCGCGAAGGGCCCGCGCGACCAGCCCCAGACGCCGGCGATGGAGAAGTTGTAGCCGATGCACGGGACGCCGGCGCGCCCGGCATCGCGGATAAGCCGCTTCAATCCCTCGATCTGCTTCGCCCGATCGGGGCCGTCGAGCAGAATATCGGACCAGAAGCGGGGCGAGAAATTCTCGATCGCGGCGATTTCCAGCCCGTTGTCGCGCACGGTCTTCACCAGGCCGGCGAAGTCCTCATAGGTCCATAGCTCGTCGGTGGAGCAGTCGCCCCAGCCTTCCTTCTCGCTGCCGGCGGACAGGGAAGGATCGCGCCCGCGAAAGTAGTTGGTGAGGTGGGCGACGATGTGCGTGGCGCCCGCCTGACGGGCGAAGCGGAAATTGGCTTGAGTCAGCGACTCCCGGTAGAGGCCAAGACCGATCTTCATGGCTTCACTTCACGCCGATGCCGGCGGTCAGGCCGCCATCGATCTTATAGTCCGCGCCGGTGCAGAAGCCGGCCTTGGACGAGCACAGAAAGGCGATGAGTTCCGCCACTTCCTCCGGCTCGCCGATGCGGCCGAGCGGATGGGCCGCGCCGAAGCGCCTGTAGGCTTCCTCGACATCGGCATCGCTGCCGTTGTCGCCGCGCGCGGCCTTCTCCAGTATCGGCGTGCGGATCGAGCCGGGGCTGACCGAATTGACCCGGATGCCGGCCGCCGCGTAGTCGAGCGCCAGCGAACGCGTCAGCGTGTGGATCGCGCCCTTGGTGGTGGCATAGGCGGCGACGTTCTGCTGGCAGGCGAAGCCCTGCACCGAGGCGACGTTGACGATCGCGCCGCCGCCGCGCTTGATCATTTCCGGAATGCCGAAATGGGCGGTCAGATAGATCGAACCGACATTGACCGTCATCGCCTTGTTCCAGATTTCCCAGTCAGTCGTCGTCGCGGTTCCATACGGATGGACCGCGGCCGAATTGACGATCACGTCGAGGCCGCCGAAGCGCGCCACGCCAGCCGCGACGGCGTCGCGAACCTGGTCCGGCACGGAGACGTCTGTGTCCACGACCAGCGCGCCGGCCCCCGAGCTTCCCAGTTCCGCTCTCATCGCTTCATTGGCCGAGCGGTCGATGCCGCAGGCGACGATCGCGGCACCGCCGGCGGCGAGGCGCCTGGCGGTTACCAGACCGATCCCGGTCGTCCCGGTCACCAGCGCGACCTTGCCTTCAAAATCCTTCATTGCGGGAACTCCTTCAGTCACTGTCGGACACCGGCTCTTCCGGCAGGAAGCGCAAGGCGAAATCGAGATGGCGGCTCATGAGATAAGCATAGGCCAGTCGGTCGCGTGCACGCAGCGCGGCGATGATCTCGCCATGCGCGGCGCGGGTGTCGGCAAGCACCGGCCGCATCTCCTTGCCGATGGTCATGATCCGCAGGATCACGGGCGACAGGAAGGAATACATGTCGATGAGCGTGCGGTTGCCCGCCAGGCCGATCAGCGCCCTGTGGAAATTGAAGTCGTTCTGAGCGGCTTCCTCGATCGAGCGGCTGTCGACGATCCTGGCGTTGACCTCGTCGAGCGCCGCGATCTGTTCGTTCGTGGCGTTGAGCACGATGTGGTCGCCGATGCCGACCTCGATGATGCGCCTGAAACCCTGGATGTCGGCGAAAGAGGAGCGCGAGACATCCATGTGCGCGGCGAAGAAATTCTGGATGGCGATGCTCTGCCCGTCGGCGAGCACGGCGCCGACGCGCGGCTTGGGCTCGATCAGCCCGTAGGTGCGGATGGTACGCAGCGCCTCGCGCACCGTGTTGCGGCTGGCGCCGGTGATCTCGCTGAGCTCGCGCTCCGTCGGCAGCACGTCGCCGACATTCAGCTGCCGCGCGCGGATGAGGTCGAGGATGCGCCCGGCCGCGGTGTCGACCGCGGAGGAGCCGCCGACGCGGCGGGCGGCGACATTGTCGCGTGCAGCCTGGGGATTTTCCGGCATCGATCCTCCTAATTGTTGGACCAACATATCGTATGCTTTGAGGAAAACAACCGGTTTTGGGCTCGACCTCGGTGAATTTTCTGGGCTTTGCCCAAGTGGGTAGCCACTCACGAGCGTCAAATTTTAATTTGACTCCCATTGTGGTCCAACAATAAGTTGCCGACCTCTCACGGAGGAAAGCGGCAAATGGAACAAACCTGGCGCTGGTACGGTCCGGACGATCCGGTCACCCTCGATCATGTCAAGCAGGCGGGCGCGACCGGCGTGGTCTCGGCCCTGCACGACATCTATGACGGGCGCGTCTGGCCGCTGGAGAACATCCTGGAGCGCAAGCGCATCATTGAGGCGGCGGGGCTGACCTGGTCGGTCGTCGAGAGCATTCCGGTCCACAACTCGATCAAGATCGGTTCGCCGGAGCGACTCCGCTATGTCGGCTTCTACAAGGACACGATCCGCGCGCTGGCCAAGGCCGGCATCGCGACGATCTGCTACAATTTCATGCCGGTGGTCGATTGGACCCGCACGGACCTGGCGTACCGCCTGCCGACGACGGGTTATGCGCTTCGCTTCGACGCCATCGATTTCGCCGCTTACGATCTGTTCGTGCTGAAGCGCCGGAATGCCGAGGCCAGCTACACGCCCGCCCGCATCGCCGAAGCGGAAGCGCGGTTGAAGGAGCTCGGCGACGAGAAGATCGACAGGATCGAGCGCAATCTCATCGCTGGCCTGCCCGCTACCGAGCGCGCCTACAACCGCGACAGCTTTCGCGAGGCCCTGGCCGATTATGATGCGATCGGGCCGAAGGAATTGCGCGACAACCTCGCCTGGTTCCTGCGCGAGATCATTCCGGTGGCCGAACAGGAAGGGGTGCGCATGTGCATCCATCCCGACGATCCGCCATTCTCGCTCTACGGCCTGCCGCGCATCGTCTCGACCGCCGAGGATGCGCGCTTCATCCTCAGCGCCGTCGACAGCCCGGCCAACGGGTTGACCTTCTGCACCGGCTCCTACGGCACGCGCGCCGACAACGACATTGTCGCCATGGTCAAGGAGTTCGCCAGCCGCATCCATTTCGTGCACCTGCGCAACGTCACCATCGAGGATGACGGCTCCTTCCACGAAGCCGAGCATCTCGAGGGCGGCACCGACATGGCGCATGTCATCCTCGCGCTGATGCAGGAAGAGGCGCGTCGCCGCAAGGAAGGCCGCGCCGACTGGCGCATTCCGATGCGGCCCGACCACGGGCATCTGCTCGCCGACGACATCGGCAAGACCAGGATCAATCCCGGCTACTCGCTGATCGGCAGGCTCAAGGGCCTCGCCGAACTGCGCGGCATCATGCGGGCCGTCGAGCGGTTCGGGCTGGCCTGAGGCGATTTGCGTATGTAAAAACTATTTGCTCAGGTAAAAATACCTGCTAGTGGTTTGTGGACCGGGCACGTGGCCCGGTTCCAGGGAGGAATTGCCGGATATGACAAGACTGCGCGGTCTTGCGTGGGATCATCGACGTTGCTGGGGTCCGCTGGACGCCAGCGTCGCGCCTTATTGCGCCGCCAATCCCGGCCTGGAAATCGAATGGGACCGCCGCAGCCTCTATGAATTCGGCGAGGGCGCGCTCGGCCCGGTGCTCGGCGAATACGACCTGGTGGTGTTCGACCATCCCTTCATCGGCGACATCGCGCAGGATGGACTGATGGTGCCGTTCGACGCCTATCTGTCGGCGGAGCAGGTCCGTTTCTTCGAGCAGGATTCCGTCGGTCCGTCCTGGCGGTCCTACGCGAAGAACGGATGCCAATGGGCATTGCCGATCGACGCCG
Source organism: Mesorhizobium sp. M2C.T.Ca.TU.002.02.1.1 (assembly GCF_003997225.1). Taxonomy (NCBI): domain Bacteria; kingdom Pseudomonadati; phylum Pseudomonadota; class Alphaproteobacteria; order Hyphomicrobiales; family Phyllobacteriaceae; genus Mesorhizobium; species Mesorhizobium sp. M2C.T.Ca.TU.002.02.1.1. Next base: position 582 of record NZ_RZTO01000313.1, on the reverse strand, counting down.
CCTGCCACGTCGCCTCGTATCGCCCGGACCTTCTGGAGCGCTACGGGCCGGCGCCGCGTACGCATGAAGAAGTCGTCGAGCTCGGCCGGTCGGCGCGCAAGGACGGCAAGTGGCTCGGCCTGCCTTTGGTGCCGACCGATGCGATGTGCCTGCTTCTGACGCTCGGACATCCGCAGGAAGATGGCGACCAGTTCATCGCGACGGATATGGTCGAAAAGGCCGTCGGGCAATTGCGCGAACTGGCAGCGCTGTCGCACCCGAACTCATCCGGATGGAATCCGATCCGCTGCTACGATCATATGATCGCGCATGACGACGTGGTCTATGTGCCGTTCGCCTTCGGCTATGTGAATTACGCCGCGAAAACCGACAGGCCGTATCTGCGCTTCGCCGACGTGCCGACCGCGCGATCGGCCGGCGCGCTGCTCGGCGGCGCCGGCATCGGCGTCAGCGCCCAGTCGAAGCACAAGCAGGCGGCGATCGATTACGCGCTGTTCCTATGCTCGCCCGACTATCAGCGCGGCGACTATGTGAAGTCGGGCGGACAGCCCGGGTCACTGGCGGCGTGGAAGGATGCCGAGG
>NZ_RZTO01000312.1:0-6480 GCF_003997225.1 Mesorhizobium sp. M2C.T.Ca.TU.002.02.1.1 | reverse complement strand
GGATAGCCTCTCACGCCAACAAATGCGCCAGCAGCGCGCGCAGTTGCGCCGGTTTCAGCGGTTTGCGCATCAGCTCTATGCCGGCGGCCCGCGCCGCCTTGGCGACGAGCTCGGAGCCGTCGGCGGTGACGATCAGCGCCGGCACGGGGCGGCCGAGATAGTCGCGCACGTCGGCGATCGTCGCGGTGCCGAGGTCGCCGCCGTCGAGATGCTGGTCGGCGATGACGATGTCGGGCACCCAGGCGGTGTCGCCGAGCAGGTCGAGCGCATCGTCGGTCGAGGTGGCGGCGCGCACCTGGCATTGCCAGCGCTCGAGCAGCGAGGTCATGGCGGAGAGCACGTCCATGTCGTTCTCGACCAAAAGCACCCTGGTGCCGAACAGGCCGTAGCCGCGCGGGCGCTCCATGTCGGCGATGGCGGCCACCGGTTCGGCTGCCATGCCGACCGGCACGTCGATATGGAAGATGGTGCCGCGTCCGACCTTCGAGGAAAAGGTCACGGGGTGGCCGAGCGCGGCGGCCATGCGGCGCACGATGGCGAGGCCGAGGCCAAGCCCGCCGGCGAGCCCGGCATCGGCAAGCGTCGCGGTGCCGCGGTGGAATTCCTCGAACACCGCCTCGCGCTGGTCCTCGGCAATGCCGCAGCCGGTATCGGCGACGTCGATGCGGATGGTATCGCCGCGATGCCTGGTGCCGACCAGCACGCCGCCGGAGCGGGTGTAGCGCAGGGCGTTGGAGAGGATGTTCTGCAGGATGCGCCTGAGCAGCGTGCGGTCGGTGCGCACGACGACATTGACCGGGCGGAATTTCAGCGACAGGCCCTTCTTTTCCGCCTCGGGCAAAAAGTCCGAGCGCAGCGAGGAAAACAGCGTCTCCAGGCTGATGTCGACGATTTCCGGCTGCACCACACCGGCGTCGAGCTTGGAGATATCGAGCAGGGTGCGCAAGAGGTCTTCCATCGTCTCCAGCGAGCGCTCGACCTGGCGCACCAGCTTGCGGCCTTCCTCGCTGGTCTGGACCTCGGCCAGCGCCGAGACCGACAGATGCGCGGCGTTGAGCGGCTGCAGCACGTCGTGGCTGGCGGCGGCGAGGAACCTGGTCTTGGAAAGGTTCGCCAGCTCGGCCGTTTCCTTGGCGGCGACGAGGTCGATGTTCGACTGCTCGAGCCTGCGCAGCGTGGCGTGCAGTTCCTCGGTGCGGTTGCGCACCCGGTTTTCCAGCGAGATGGCGGTCTGGAACAGCGAAAAGGCGTTGCCCTGCTGGTCCATCGAACGCTCGACGCGGCTGAGAAGGGCCGCGTTGATCTTCTTCAGCCTTTCGAGGTCGTTTATGTCGCGTAGCGGCATCTCTCACTCGGCCGCCTGGCGCTCGCCGAAGGCGATGCCGGTAAAGGTCTGGTTGAGGTGCATGGAGCGATACTGCTCGCCATAGGTGCCGAAGCCGATGACCTTCTTGGTCCGGTAGAGTTCCGAAATTTCACGATAGACCTGGCGGTTGCGCGCATCGAGCCGGCGCAGCACGCAGTCGAAGCCCAGGATCATGTCGATGCCGCCGACCTTTCGTTCGGCGTCCTCCAACGCGGCGCGTGTCGCCTCCACCATGTTCTTCGGCTGGGCTATGGACAGGACGACACCGTCGTCGATGGCGCAGAAGAACGACAGCGAGCCGTCGACATGCATACGCTGGATGGAACGGCAGTAATATTCGCCGGCCACCTTCACCACGACGGGATGGGAAGCGAAGCTTAGCGGCGTCAGCGCCTGAGCCACGGTGCCGACGGAGGCCGCGTATTCCTCCGCCGCGTTGGTGGCGTTGAATTCGCGTACGATGCGATGGTCGGGGTCGGATGCCGTCACCACCAGCTTCTCGTCGGTCGGAATGAAATTATCGGTCTTGAAGACGTGGAAAGGGATCTCGGTCGCGACCAGCACGATGATGGCGCTGTCGGACGTGACCTTGCCGTTGGAGATCAGGCTGGTCGTCTCGAATTTCAGGTCGTCGCCCGCCGAGCCGCCGATCAGCGGGATGTCATCCAACCCCCAATGGATGGCCGAGGTCACCGCTTCCTCGGCATAGGAAAGCCCGTCGATGAAGCAGAGGGCAAAGACGCTCTTCGCCCGCTCCCGGCCGGCGCGGGATTGCAGCAGGCGCCGCAGTTCCACGACCTCGCCGGTGATTCCATCCATGCCGGAGGAGGAGAGGTTTTCGACCGTGGTGCTGACGATCGAAAACGACGCCGACGGCAAAAGCAGGGCAAGGGCATGCCCTTCCTCCAGCCCCTGCGGCGTGATTTCGCCGGCGGTCGAGCAGCCGGCATAGGCGAGCGACGGCGCGTGGACCTTCAGCGCCTGCGCGAGCGCAGCCGCGTCGACCAGGCTCTGGGAGAAGAACAGAAGCGCGAAGCCGGCATCGACGATCGCCGCTTCCGCCGCGATGGCCCGGGCAAAGGAATCCGGGTCGGGCTCATCCGTGGTGAGCGCCGAAAGGCCCGATGCATAGCGTGTGCTCGAACTGGCCAGCTGCCTCCTCCGCAATTTCCTCCAACGCTGTTTTGTGCGTGTCTTTTCTTATGCCTGTCAGGCACGCTTCGCGTCGAAGGCATCTTTGCCTTCAATCCCGGTTTTGGCAATGGGGCGGGTTGCTGCGCTGCACATAGCTTTTGCCATGATCGAAAGTACAATGGAACCGGCGCTGGCAGGCCTGTTTTGCCCGTTGTACGGTGCGTGAATAACGTATTGCCGAAGCACGAGCGCGGCGTCGGCAGGCGAGGACCAAGGTTAATACCCAGGGAGGGGCTGTATGTCGGACGTGTCGTTGACTGTGAACGGGAAACGGGTCAGCGGGAGCGCCGAAGACCGAACGTTGCTGGTGCATTTCCTGCGAGAGCACCTGGGCCTCACCGGAACGCATGTCGGCTGCGATACATCGCAATGCGGCGCCTGCGTCGTGCATGTCGACGGCAAGGCGGTGAAATCCTGCACGATGCTCGCCGCGCAGGCGTCCGGCTCGACCATCGTCACCATCGAGGGACTGGCGGACGGCGCGGAGCTGCATCCGGTGCAGGCCGCGTTCAAGGAACATCACGGACTGCAATGCGGCTTCTGCACGCCCGGTATGATCATGACGGCGACCGACATGATCGCGCGCCATCCGGAGGGCCTGGACGAGGCGACGGTGCGCGCCGAGCTCGAAGGCAATATCTGCCGCTGCACGGGCTACCACAACATCGTGAAGGCGATCCTCGCCGCATCGGAGACGATGGCGAAGGGCGCCAAGGGCAAGGCGAAACAGGCCGCTTAGAGTGAATGGTGAATAGTGAATGGTGAATAGAGCCGTTGGCTGGCTCGTTCGACCATTCACCATTTTACAATTCACCATTTACCGAATTCCGGAGGAGGAATTTCCCATGGGTATCGAAGGCGTCGGCGCCCGCGTGGCGCGCAAGGAAGACAAGAGGTTCATCACCGGCGGCGGCCGCTATGTCGACGACATGGTGGTGCCCGGCATGAAGCATGCCGTGTTCGTGCGCAGCCCGCACGCGCATGCGCAGATCAAGAAGATCGATGTGAAGAGGGCGCAAGCGATGCCGGGCGTCATTGGCGTCCTTACGGGCAAGGAGCTCAAGGCCGATGGCATCGGCAATCTGATCTGCGGCTGGATGATCCACTCCAAGGACGGAACGCCGATGAAAATGGGCGCTTGGTCGCCCCTGGCCGTCGACAAGGTGCGCTATGTCGGTGACGCGGTCGTCGTCGTCGTCGCCGATACCAAGGGCCAGGCGCGCGACGCAGCAGAGGCGGTCGAGATCACCTACAAGGAACTGAAGGCGGTGGTCGATGCCACGAAGGCCATCCAGCCCGGCGCGCCGCAGATCCATGCCGAGGCCGAGAATAACCTGATCTTCGACTGGGAGCTCGGGGACGGCAAGGCGACCGACGCGGCGATCAAGTCGGCGGCCCATGTCACGCGCATGAAGATCGTCAACAATCGGCTGGTGCCGAATGCGATGGAGCCGCGCGCGGCGCTTGGGCACTACGACAAGGCCGAGGACCACTATACCTGCTGGACGACGTCGCAGAACCCGCATGTCGCGCGGCTGGTGATGAGCGCCTTCTACAATGTCGCTCCGGAAAACAAGCTGCGCGTGATCGCGCCGGATGTCGGTGGCGGCTTCGGCTCCAAGATCTACATCTATCCGGAAGAGATCGTCTGCCTGTGGGCATCGAAGAAGACCGGGGTTCCGGTCAAATGGGTCGCCGACCGCACCGAAAGCTTCCTTTCGGACGCGCATGGCCGCGACCATGTGTCGACGGTGGAGATGGCCTTCGACAAGGACAACCGCATCACCGGCCTCAAGGTCGACACCATCGCCAATCTCGGCGCCTACATGTCGCTGTTCTCGTCCTGCGTGCCGACCTATCTCTACGCGACGCTCTTGTCGGGCCAGTACAACATCCCGGCGATCCACGCCAATGTGCGCGCCGTCTACACCAACACCGCGCCCGTCGATGCCTATCGCGGGGCAGGGCGGCCGGAGGCCACCTACGTGCTCGAGCGCATGATGGAAACCGCGGCGCGCGAGCTTGGCGTGTCGCCGGCGGAACTCAGACGCCGGAACTTCATCACGTCCTTCCCCCATCAGACGCCGGTGATCATGGCTTATGACGCGGGCGATTATAACGCATCGCTCGAAGCGGCGATGAAGGCCGCCGACTATGCCGGCTTCACCAAGCGCCGCGCCGACGCCGCCAAGCAAGGCAAGCTGCGCGGCATCGGCATGAGCTGCTACATCGAGGCCTGCGGCCTGGCTCCGTCATCGGCGGTCGGCTCGCTCGGCGCCGGCGTCGGCCTCTGGGAATCGGCGGAGGTGCGCGTCAATGCCGTGGGCACCATCGAGGTGCTCACCGGCTCGCACAGCCATGGCCAGGGCCATGAGACGACCTTCGCGCAGCTTGTCACCCAGCGCTTCGGCGTGCCGATCGACTCGGTCTCGATCGTGCATGGCGACACCGACAAGGTGCAGATGGGCATGGGCACTTACGGCTCGCGTTCCGGCGCCGTCGGCATGTCGGCTATCGTCAAGGCGCTCGACAAGGTCGAGGCCAAGGCCAAGAAGATCGCCGCGCACCTTTTGGAAGCGGACGAGGGCGACATCGTCATCGAGAATGGCGAGGTCAAGGTCGCGGGCACCGACAAGAGCCTGCCCTGGTTCCAGGTGGCGCTTGCCTCCTACACCGCGCACAATCTGCCGGCGGGCATGGAGCCCGGGCTGAAGGAGACGGCCTTCTACGATCCGTCCAACTTCACCTTCCCGGCCGGTTGCTACATCTGCGAGGTCGAGATCGATCCGGAGACCGGCCTGACGGAGATCATCCAGTTCGTCGCGGCCGACGATTTCGGCAACATCATCAATCCGATGATCGTCGAAGGGCAGGTGCATGGCGGCATCGCCCAAGGCGTCGGCCAGGCGTTGCTGGAAGGCGCGCATTACGACGCCAGCGGCCAGCTTCTGACGGCGAGCTACATGGATTACACCATGCCGCGCGCGGGCGACCTGCCGTCCTTCAAGGTCTCGACCTCGAACACGCCATGCCCGGGCAATCCGCTCGGCGTCAAAGGCTGCGGCGAGGCCGGCGCCATCGGTTCGCCGCCGGCGGTCATCAACGCCATCACCGACGCGCTCGGCGTCGTCGACATCGCCATGCCGGCGTCGCCCGCGACGGTGTGGGCGACCATCCACGCCAAGAAGCACTGAGGAGGAACGAGTATGTATTCGGTCAATTACCATCGCGCTTCCTCCGTCGCCGACGCCGCCAAGCTGCTGAAGAACGGCGACGCCAAGCTGCTCTCCGGCGGCATGACGCTGATCCCCGCCATGAAGACGCGGCTTGCGTCACCTTCGGACCTCGTCGATGTCTCGCGGCTGAAGGACCTGCAGGGCGTCAAGGTGTCCGGCAAGACGGTCACCATCGGCGCCGCGACAACGCATTACGATGTCTCCACCGACGAGAAGCTGAGGAAGGCCTGCCCGGCGCTTGCGCATATGGCTTCCTTGATCGGCGACCCGGCCGTGCGTCACAGGGGCACGATCGGCGGCTCGATCGCCAACAACGATCCGGCGGCCGACTATCCGGCTGCGCTGCTGGCGCTGGGCGCGACGATCATCACCAACAAGCGCGAGATCGCGGCGGACAAATTCTTCAAGGGCTTGTTCGAGACGGCGCTGAAGGAAGGTGAGATCATCACCGCGGTGAGCTTCACCGCGCCGGCCAAGGCGGCCTACCAGAAGTTCCGCAATCCGGCTTCGCGTTACGCCATCGTCGGCGTGTTCGTGACCAAGGGCAAGGACGGAGTGAGGGCGGCGGTGACCGGCGCCGGCGAGGACGGCGTTTTCCGCTCCAAGGAAATCGAGGCGGCGCTGGCGAAGAATTTCGACGCCGCGGCGCTCGGCGGCCTCAAAGTGCCGGCAAAGGGGCTGATG
>NZ_RZTO01000311.1:0-6490 GCF_003997225.1 Mesorhizobium sp. M2C.T.Ca.TU.002.02.1.1 | reverse complement strand
CGCCCGGGTCTGGCTCGAAAAGGCTGCGCAAGTCCCGATTCGCCGCTCATGATCCGATGCCATGGAGGCATGGTGCCCGCTGTCGCAGCTGCCGGCCGAAGGATTTTTCGGCGATTATGGCGCCGGCTTGTTGATTGTGCCCACGCTTTTCTTTATCCAGCGGCGCGACGGAGAGGTGGCCGAGTGGTCGAAGGCGCTCCCCTGCTAAGGGAGTAGAGGTCAAAAGCTTCTCGTGGGTTCGAATCCCATCCTCTCCGCCATCTTCCCCCGCGCCCCGCGACAAACCTCCCTCGCAAGGCGATTCTGCGGCAACCGGTTGGCGGCCGACTCGCCGGCGCGCCGCAATTGGGCCGACCCATTGCCGGATTCGCCCGGATTGAGCGGCCTCGAGGGCCTCGATGGTTAACGAGAGCTTTCTGAGTGAGGCCAAATCGTGTCATTTGTGCAACAACGCCCGGCGATAGCGCCCGGACAGCCCTTGCGGCGACACGATCGTGGTTGAACGGCGCCGGCTCATGGGTAATGTCAGCTTCGAAGGAGCGGCGCGGTGCGCATCTTTTTCGGTAGTGGGGATGGGGCAGGGAACGCTGTCCTTCAGCAAAAAATACCCAGACCCGTTTTTTAACTTTTGACTGGAGGTCAGAAAATGAACATCAAGAGCCTTCTTCTCGGCTCAGCTGCGGCTCTGGTCGCAGTTTCCGGTGCTCGCGCCGCCGACGCGGTGACCGTCGCCGAGCCGGAACCGGCCGAATACGTCAAGATCTGCGACGTCTACGGCGCTGGCTACTTCTACATCCCGGGCACCGAGACCTGCCTGCGCATCGGCGGCTATGTCCGCTATGACGCCGGCTTCGGCGATGTCGGCACGTTCACCGGCGCACGCGCCGACGACGTCGTCAACGGCAAGAACCAGGGCACCTGGTACAAGGACGCTCGCTTCACGCTGAAGACCTGGACCGGCCAGGAAACCGAGCTCGGCACGTTGAAGACCTACACCGAAACGCGCATGAACTTCCAAAATCATCCGCTCGACAACGGTCCGGACAATAGTGCCGGAAACAGCTTCGATATGCACTTTGCCTGGATTCAGCTTGGCGGCCTGCGGGTCGGCTTGGACGAATCGGCCTTCGATACGTTCGTCGGCTACGCCGGCAACGTCGTCAACGACACCATCGTTCCTTACGGCGGGTTCAAGACCGGTGTCGTTCAGTACTATTTCGACGCCGGCAACGGTTTCTCGGCGATGGCCTCTCTCGAAGAAGGTTCCGGCGGCGCCGACCAGGCGGCGCCAGGCGCTACTTACGGTTATGGCGTCGGCACGATCGACAGCTATGTTCCGCACATCGTCGGCGGCTTGAAGTACACGCAAGGCTGGGGTGATGTCGTGGGCGTCGTCGCCTATGACAGCAACTACGAATACGTCTCGGGCAAGGTTCGCGTGGATGTGAACGTGACCAACGAGCTGTCGATTTTCGGCATGTTCGGCTATGCCAGCGAGGGAAAGCTTAACGACTTCAACGCCAACCCGAACACTGCCTATGCGAACGGTCGCGGCTTCTACAAGCCGTGGGGCGGCAACTGGGGCTTCTGGGCCGGCGGCACCTACAAGTTCAGCGACAAGGCGTCGTTCAACCTCCAGGTGTCGGGTGATCAGTGGAAGGATTACGGCATCGCAGCCAACATCGCCTACACCGTGGTTCCCGGCTTCACGATCACGCCCGAAGTGGACTACCAGCACGTCGGTTCGGAAGCTTTCGACCGCGGCAACGTTTGGGCCGGGTCCGAGAAGAAGAACTCGGTCGGCGCTATCGTCCGCTTCCAGCGCGATTTCTAAGACCAGATACTGCTGGGGAGACAGGAGAACCCGGCGGGCAACCGCTGGGTTTTTCTTTTCTGTTTGATGGGTGTCGAGATACCAAAACCGCTGCACGGTTCGGATGTTGCATCAGTAGTATGTCAAAGGCGCCGTTCGGCCCTGATTACGGCACAGCGGCGGTGGAAAGCTTTTGGATTCCAGTGAGACGGCGCCCCCTGAGCAGCCTCACCCCGTGATCGAAGTCAAACGTCGGCGAGGTCGCCCAACGCCTCGATCAAAGGCTGGATCTCACTTTCGTAATTCTTCCAGCGCTTCACCGACGATTTGTAGATCGGCTGACGAACCTGCCAGCGGCTGGGCGTGGTGACCGCCCCTTCCCTATCGAAGAAGCGCAGGCATGCGTCGTCCCAAGGCAGGCCGAGATGATCGATGAGCCGGCGGGACTGTGCTTCTTGATCCTCGACAAGCGTCTCATAGCGATTTTCAAAGATACGGCCTGGGAAAACCTCGTTCCAGTGACGCATCAGGCGGTCATATTCCCGATAATACAGGCCGAGTGTCCGCAGGTCCGCATTGTAGCTGTGTGACGAGCTGAAGGGCAGGACATAGCATGACACGCAATTGTCGATGGCATCGCGGCGGCAGTGAATGATGCGCGCCTCTGGGAACAGAAGGGCGATAAGACCTATCAGTTCAAAATTGTGCGGTTCCTTGTCGACGACTCGGAGCGCGGCCGGCGCCCGCTCCCTGAGGTAGGACAGGTGCTCTTCGGCCAGCGTCCTGGTCAGTTCCGGTGTAAGGGCATTGACGGGCTTGCTCAAATCTTCAGCCGACCATCTGAGGTCGATTGCATTCGCCACCCGCCTTAGCTTTGCAAGTTCTCCCGCGCCGTGAACTCCGGGATGACTGGCCAGGATCTGTTCCGTCAGTGTCGTTCCGGAACGGGGCATGCCGACCACGAACACGGGGAGATCGGAAGGATTGCCAAGGCCGGACGCGGCGGCGAACAGGCCGGGCGTGAAGATCTCAATCATCGAGTCCACGAAACGACGATACTGATCGATGTCGAACTTATAGCCGGCGGCCTGTTTCGCCTTGTTGAAATGGTCGAAGGCTTCCGCATAGCGCTTGAGGTCGTTCTGCACTTTGCCGGCGGCGTAGTGAAGGCTCTGCACCGCATCCGCGTTGAGCCCCGGCCTGTCGAGTTCGCGAAAGATCGATTGGAGCTCCGGGGGCTCTTCGATAAACTTCCGGGTCTGTACGAGCTCGTAGTAAGCAGCCGGTGCGTCGATACGGCGTTCTATCGCTTCTCTGAGATAGGCACCGGCTTCGTCCATACGCCCAAGGCCAGTGAGCGTAGCAGCCATTCCGGTCCTCGCCTTGGGATGGTCATGGTTGATCTTCAGCGCCTTCTCATAGAGCGGCAATGCCAAGTCGGGCTTGTCGAACTGGGTATAAACACGCCCCAGGGCGCACAGCGCCTCAACAAGACCGGGCTGTATTTCCAAGGCATGCTGGATGTATTTAATCGCAGCCGAGAATTCACTCAGCTTCGCATAGGTCTCGCCGAAGCTGAGATGATAGTATGGATTTCCAGAGTCCTCTGCGACCGCACGGGCGAAATAACGCAGAGCCGCCTCGTCGTCATAGCCCAGACAAACCGTGCCCATGATGTACAGGGCCAGCGGATGGTTTGGTGTCCGCGCCAGCACCTGAAGGCATAAATCCTGTGCTTCACCAAGCCGTTTGGCTTGTTGGTGCTCATAGGCCTGCTTCAGCAACGCGTCATCGGCCTGTGCGCGTGCGAACGAATTTGTCTTTGGGGCACCCGGCTGTGGCGGGCTTGCCTGGGGCCATCTCGGTTTCGGCGCAGCGCCGGATTTGAGGTGTTTTGACCAGGCAGGCGGGAGACGATTGCTCATCCTGTCTGCTAGCAACAACTGCCGATGGAATCCAGTCAAAGCTCGGTGAGCTGCGAGCCTGCCGTTCAAATGTCCGCGAGGTCGCCAAGCGCCTCGATCAGCGGCTGAATTTCGTTTTCATAATTTTTCCAGCGCTTGACAGAGGTCTTGTAGATCGGCTGCCGGACCTGCCAACGGCTCGGTGTGGTCACGGAACCCTCCTTGTCGAAAAAACGAAGGCAGGCATCGTCCCACGGCAAGCCGATGCAGTCGATCAGCCGGCGCGACTGTGCCTCCTGGTCGTCGACGAGCGTCTCATAGCGATTCTCGAAGATGCGGCCTGGAAGCACCTCGTTCCAGTGGCGCATCAAGCGGTCATATTCGCGATAGTAGAGGCCGAGGGTTCTCAGGTCATTGCTGTAGCTGTGATAGCTATTGAACGGCAGAACGAAGCAGGAAACACAATTGTCGACGGCGTCGCGACGGCAGTGAATGATGCGCGCCTTGGGAAAGAGCAGGCCAATAAGGCCGATCAGCTCAAAATTGTGCGGCATCTTGTCGACGATGCGCAGCGCCGTGGCCGACCGTTTCGCGAGATAAGATAAATGCTCCGTGGCGAGCGTTTTCGACAGTTCCGGCGTGATCGAATCGACAATGCCGTTCAACTTTCCGGCCAATGAGGGTTTGAGGCCGATGGCATTCGCGACCCGTCCCAATTTGGCAAGCTCTCCAGCGCCATAGACATCGGGATGGCTGGCCAGGATCTGTTCCGTCAGCGTCGTCCCGGAGCGGGGCATGCCAACCACGAAAACCGGGACTTCGGAGGGATTGCCAAAGCTGTGCCCGGCGGCGGCAAACAGCCCTGGTGTGAAGACCTCGATCAGCGCGTCGACCCACCGACGATACCGGTCGATGTCGAATGGCTGAGAGGCCCGTTTCCCCTTCCGGAAATGATCGAACGCTTCATCATAGCGTTTGAGATCATTCAGCACCTTGCCGGCGGCATGGTGGAGCAGCCGAGCGCCATCCGGTCCGAGTTTCGCATTGCCAAGTTCACGAAGAATGGAGTGGAGCTCCGGAGGCTCGTTAGTGAACTTCCGCGTCTGTACAAGATGGTAATAGGCGCCCGGCAGGTCGATGCGCCGCTCTATTGCCTGTTTCAGACAGGCGGCGGCCTCATCCATACGGCCCACGCTGCTGAGGGCATTGGCCAGCCCAACCCTGATCTCGGGATGATCGGGGGCGATTTTCAGCGCTTTCTCGTAAATCGGCAAAGCCAGATCTGGCTTATCGGATTCCACGTAGGTGCTCCCCAAGGCACAGAGAGCCACGACAAGATCAGGCTGCAGTTCCAGGGCGTATCGCATATGCTCGATCGCCGGCGAATGTTCGCCTACCTTTACATAGGCCTCGCCCATGCTGAGGTGATAGTAGGCGTTCCGCGGCTCCTCTGCGACGGCGCGAGCGAGATATTGTAACGCCAACTCGTCGTCATGGCCCAAGCATACGGTTCCCATGATGTAGAGCGCGCGCGGGTGGTTCGGCGTGCGTGCCAGAACCTGCAGGCACAGATCCTGAGCCTGCTTCGGGCGCTTGGCTTGCTGATGGTCATAAGCCTGCTTCAGCAGCAGGTCGTCGGACTGCGCGCGCGTATCCGGTTTCGAGGGATTGGCTTGCGGCAAGCCGGGCCTGAGCGCCGGAGCGGACGGCTTGGATACCGGACCGGACTTGATATGCTTGGCCCAGGCGGGTGGCAGACGGTTGTTCATGGCGTTTCGCTAGCAAAAGAAGCCGCCGGAATCCAGCCCGCGCGAAACCATGCCTCGCCGGCGGGTTCCTACCCCAGCTTGCGCCGGTCGGGGGATCACGCTAGCAAGAACGCTCCGTCATACGCGAGCTTTTGCCATGCGCCAGCGCCCCTTCCTCACGCCGATCATCGGTGCGCTTCCCACCACGGTGCCGTTCGTGGGCCCTGAGGCGCAGGAGCGCGAGCGCGGGCGGCCGTTCCGCGCCCGCATCGGCGCCAATGAAAGCAGTTTCGGCCCCTCGCCGCGCGTCATCGCCCGGATGGAGAGCGTCGCCCGCGATCAGTGGATGTATTGCGATCCCGACAATTACGAGCTGAAGGTGGCGGCCGCGGCCCATCACGGCGTGGCCGTCGAAAACGTGGTGGTGGGCGAAGGAATCGACGGCCTGCTTGGCCTGGTGGCGCGCATGTATGTCGCTCCAGGCGAGGCCGTCGTCACCTCGCTCGGCGCCTATCCCACCTTCAACTTCCATATCGCCGGCGTCGGCGGCCGCCTGGTGACGGTCTCCTATGCCAACGACAAGGAGGACCTCGACGGTCTTCTTGCCAAGGTCGCGAGCGAAAAGGCGCCACTCGTCTATCTCTCCAACCCAGACAATCCGATGGGAAGCTGGTGGGAGGCGCCGGATGTCGTCCGCTTCATCGAAGCACTGCCGGAAACCACCATGCTGGTGCTCGACGAGGCCTATGGCGAGCTGGGACCGGCCTCGGCGCTACCGGCGATCGATGTCGCGCGGCCGAACGTCATCCGCATGCGCACCTTCTCCAAGGCTTACGGACTGGCCGGCATACGCTGCGGCTACGCCGTGGCGGAAGCAGAGGTGATCCGCGACTTCGAGAAGATCCGCAACCATTACGGCGTCAGCCGCATGGCGCAGATCGCCGGCCTCGAGGCGCTTGCCGACCAGGACTACCTGCACTCGGTGGTGGCGCGGGTGGCGGCAGGCCGCGAGCGCATTTCAGCCA
>NZ_RZTO01000310.1:0-6509 GCF_003997225.1 Mesorhizobium sp. M2C.T.Ca.TU.002.02.1.1 | reverse complement strand
GGCTGGAAGGGGCGCGCGAACTGCAAATGAGGGTAGCCGGTTGATGTTTGCGCCAAGCCCCCCTCTCTGGCCTGCCGGCCATCTCCCCCTCAAGGGGGGAGATCGGCAGTTCGGGCGCCCCGCCAACCTCTCTACGTTGAAGATTGGCGAAGGCCTCGGTGACATCCAATCTCCCCCCTTGAGGGGGAGATGGCCGGCAGGCCAGAGAGGGGGGCCTGGGCGCAGGCATCTCAAACCATGCTAGCTCTCTTCCTCCGCGACATCCGCCTCTCCATCCGCGCCGGCGGCGGCGCGTTGACCGGCGTCATCTTCTTCCTCGCGGTCATCGTCACCATCCCGTTCGGCGTCGGCCCCGACCTCAACCTGTTGTCGCGCATCGGCCCGGCGATCCTGTGGATCGCCGCCCTGCTCGCCTGCCTGCTCGGGCTCGACCGGCTCTTCCAGGCCGACCGCGAGGACGGCTCGCTCGATCTGCTGGTGCTCAACGGCGACCGCCACATGCTGGCGCTGACGGTGCTGACCAAATGCCTGGCCCATTGGACCGGCAGCGTGCTGCCGCTGGTGGTCGCGGCTCCTCTGCTCGGCCTGTTCATGAATATGGAGCCGCTGGGTATCGGCGCGACGGCGCTGACGTTGCTTGTCGGCACGCCGGCCATCACCTTCATCGGCGCCGCGGGTGCCGCGGTCGCGGTGGCGCTGCCGCGCGGCGGGCTGCTGATCTCGGTGCTGGTGCTGCCGCTCACCATTCCGGTGCTGATCTTCGGCGTTTCGGCCAGCTATGGCGCGGTGGCCGATCCGGCGCCGTTCCTGCAGCCTTTCCTCATTCTCGCCGCGCTGACGCTGTTTCTTGCGGTGCTAGGCCCGCTGGCGGCGGCGCTGGCGCTGCGGCACGGGACGGATTGAGGCGAGGGAGACGTTCCTTCACTGCGGCACCGCGGCAAATTGCAGGACGGTCGCGGTAGGGCTAAGGGAAGACATGATCGGAACGGTTGACATGACCAAGGGCAGAGGGCGGTCGCTGTGAGCGCGCATGCCCTGTTCGTCACCGCCGCCTATGCCATCACGGCCATCGTGCTGGCCGGGCTGGTCGGCTGGATCCTGCTCGACCAGCGGGCGCGCAAGCGTGAGCTCGCGGCGCTCGAAGCGGCCGGGGTGCGGCGGCGTTCCGACAAGGCCGTCAAGTCATGAGCATCGATGGCGAAGCTCCGGCGTCGCGACGCCGCCTGTTTGTGCTTCTGCCGCTCCTGGTGTTCCTGGGGTTGGCGGGACTGTTCCTGTCGCAGCTGCTCTCGGGCCGGGACACCTCGGAAATCCCCTCGGCGCTGATCGGCCTGCCGGCGCCGCAGACGGACCTGCCGCCGCTCGAGGGGACGAGTCTGCCCGGGCTCGAGTCGAAAGACTTCGCCGGCAAGGTGACGCTGGTCAACGTGTTCGCGTCCTGGTGCGCGCCGTGCCGCGAAGAGCATCCGGTGCTGCTCGGCCTGTCGCAGGACAAGCGCTTCACGCTAGCCGCGCTGAACTACAAGGACCAGCCGGAAAACGCCCGCCGCTTCCTCGGCGATCTCGGTAATCCGTATCAGGCGATCGGCGTCGATCCGGCCGGACGCGCGGCGATCGACTGGGGCGTCTATGGCGTGCCGGAGACCTTCGTCATCGGCAAGGACGGCAAGATCGCCTACAAGCATGTCGGGCCGCTGACGCCCGACTCCGTGAAGGCTTTGCTGCTGCCGCAGATCGAAAAAGCGCTGGCGGCGCCGGGCTGACATGGCGCCAGGCTGAGTCCCCTTACGTCGTCATTCCAGGGCGAAGCAAGGAGCGAAGCGACGCAGCGCAGACCCTGGAATCCATTCCGTGACGTTGATCGAGGAATGCGGCGGTCCAGAATTGGCGCTTGTTGGCCCGTGTGTCTGCACCGCTGCTGCGCTCGCAAGTCACGGCATGGATCCTCGGGTCAAGCCCGAGGATGACGAGGCGTGGTAGCTCAGCCGTAGATCTGCTTGTGGACCTGGTAGAGCATCTCGGAACGGTCGGCGCGCAGATCGGCGAGATCGCGGCTCGACAGGTTCTCGATTTCGGCGACGAGACGGTTGTAGTGGCGGCGCTTGGCGATGCTGGCGCGGGCACGGGAGACAAGATTGTCGAACATGACAGGGTTCCTTTCATGCCGCATTGACGCGGCCGGTTGTTCCTCCCTGACGATTGCGAGGATGACATAGGAATGGTGCATTGCAAAAGAAAGATGCTGCAATGCACCATTGCAATCAGCGCATAGCCGGTTAATTCCGACCTAACAGGCCTATGTGCCCGGCCGGGCAGCCGAGATGGCGCGCTTCACGCAGTTCTCATCCGTTTTGTCATACAAATTGCAGGCCTGCCGTCTTGCCAGATCGGCTTCGGGCTGGCTTGATCCGCCCGTCACCTGATGCCGGGAGGAAATTGATGGCGGCCGCTGACTATTACGAAATTCTCGATCCGCGCTTCGCGCGCCTGTTCAACGGCAGCGCGCAGGTGGAAAAGCTGTTCACGGGCTGCCGCTGGGCGGAAGGACCGGCCTGGTTCGCGGCCGGCCGCTATGTCGTCTGGTCCGACATCCCGAACAACCGCATGCTGCGCTTTGACGAGACGGACGGCAGCGTCAGCGTGTTCCGCCAGCCGTCCGGCAATTCCAACGGCAACACCGTCGACCGGCAGGGCCGGCTGGTGACCTGCGAGCATTCCGGCCGCCGCGTCAGCCGCACCGAGTTCGACGGCTCGATCACCACCATCGCCGAGAAGTGGAAGGGCAAGCGGCTGAACTCGCCCAACGACGTGGTGGTGCGCTCCGACGGCTCGATCTGGTTCACCGATCCGAGCTACGGCATCGACACCGACTATGAGGGCGACAAGGCCGAAAGCGAGATCGGCGCCTGCAATGTCTATCGCGTCGATCCGGAGACGGGCGATGTCGAGGCCGTCATCACCGACATGGTGCGGCCGAACGGGCTCGCCTTCTCGCTCGACGAAAGCCTGCTCTATGTCGTCGACACCGGCCGCACGCATGGCGAGAAGAACCCGGCGCATATGCGGGTCTTCAACGTCGGCAAGCACGGCAAGAAGGTTTCGGGCGGCAAGGTGTTCGCCGACTGCACCGCCGGCCTGTTCGACGGATTCAGGCTCGATTCGGAGGGCCGCATCTGGACCAGCGCCTTCGACGGCATCCACTGCTACGACCCGGACGGCACGCTGATCGGCAAGGTCAAGGTGCCTGAGGTGACCGCCAACTGCGTGTTCGGCGGCAACAAGCTCAACTGTCTCTACATCGCCGGCACCACCTCGCTCTACATGGTGCGGCTGATGGTGAATGGGGCGAAAACCTATTGAAGCTGCTGCAGGCGCTGTTCTGGCCCTTGCTGGTCTTTCTGCGCATCCCCGCAGCGCCCGCCGCGCTGCGGTTCCCGCAACCACCGCCATCCGGGGCGCCGGACCGAATTGCCAAGCCGTCGCCTGACGCCAACCGGCAGAACCCAAGGGGAGGACATCATGCCATTCGTCAACATCCGCATCGTCAAGGAAGTGATCGCCGCCGATCCGGCCGGCAAGAAGGCTGACATCGCCAAGAAGGTGACCGCGGCCATCATGGACGCCACCGGGCTCAGCAACAACGATGTCTGGGTGGTGTTCGAGGAGGTCAACGCCCGCGACTGGTATGTCGGCAAGACCGATGTGGAGACGCTGCGGAAGGGGTAGAGTGTTTACGCCGCGGCGTTGAAGATGCGAGGGGTCGGCGGGACAGCGCCCCCCTCTGTCCTGCCGGACATCTCCCCCACAAGGGGGGAGATCAGATGTCGCCTCGGCTTTCGCCAATCGCCGACGTTGCAGGAAGGGCGCCGGCGCGGAAACTGCCAATCTCCCCCCTTGTGGGGGAGATGCCCGGCAGGGCAGAGGGGGGCGCGAAGGATCGCAAGCGAAGCTGGTTAGCGCTCACTTTGATCGAATGAACCCGGAGAAAGCCTCGATCGCTCCGTGCATCGCCCGCCGGTTCGAACCCTCCGCCAGGATCATCTCCATCTCCGCCGGCTTCTTGCCCAGCAGCGCGATCTCCAGCGCCCCCTCATATATCGCGAACGACATCGTCCGCATGATCTCGGCCAAGGCGGCCCGCGCATAGAGCGAGCGCGGCGAGGCATGCACCAGCATCGCCGGCTTGCCGACGGCGGCGTCGCGCGAGACCAGCCAGTCGAGCGCGTTCTTCATGCCGCCGGGCACGCCATGCGCATATTCCGGGCAGGAGACGATGACGCCGTCGGCGCGGGTAATCATCTCGATCAGGCGTGCCGCCTCGGGCGGCGTGCGGTCGCCCTCATCGTCGGGGTTGAAGATCGGCAGCCGGCCGAGGCCGTCATAGACCTGGACATGGCAGTCCGCGGGCGCGTTGGCGGCCAAGGCGGCGAGCAGGGCCGAATTGGTCGAGGCGGCGCGCAGGCTGCCCGATATGGCGATGATGTCGATCAAGGGAGAACCGGACGAGGAGTGAGTCGTCCGCGAAGCCTACCACATGGTCTGCCGGTAATCGTCGTCCAGCTCGCGGTCGATCTCGCCGGCGCTTTCGCTCAGCGCCAGCTGGTCGCGGATGATCTGGCCGAGCGTCGGCAAGGTCGCGCGGTCGTACCAGGTCTCCGGCTTCCACAGGTCGGAGCGCATGAAGGCCTTGGCGCAGTGCATGTAGGCGGCCTTGACCGTCACCACGATCACGCTCTGCGGTTCCCTGCCGTCGACAGCCAGGCGTTCGCGTAAGGCGGGGTCGACGGTGATGCGGGCGTCGCCGTTGACGCGCAGCGTCTCGTTCATGCCTGGGATCAGGAAGAGCAGCCCGACCGACGGGTTGCGGATGATGTTTTCCAGCGTGTCCAGCCGGTTGTTGCCCGGCCGGTCGGGAATGGCGATGGTGTTGTTGTCGAGGATGGCGGTGAAGCCGGGCTTGTCGCCCTTGGGCGTCACGTCGGCATTGCCGGCGCCGTCGGAGGAACCGATCAGCACGAAGGGGCTCTTGCCGATGAAGGAACGGCAATGGCCGTCGAGGGCTTTCAGTTCCTTGCGGATCGAGCCGTCGGTCGGCCGGGGCGTCTTGTAGATCGTCCTCAGCTCGTCATGCGTGGTCAGGAATTCCATACTGCCCCTCTCTTAGCCTGACGCAATTCCGGGCGGACGTTACGGCGAAGTCGCCGAACCTAACCGCTACACACTTTTCCTGGAATTGCCTTAGTTTCCCGCTTTCTCTTCCTTGGCTTTTTCCTCAAGCGAATGGCGCATGATCAGCGGCATCTGGCTGAAGGTGAACAGCAAGGTGATCGGGATCGTGCCCCAGACCTTGAAATAAAGCCAGGTCGCCTCGGAAAAGTTGCGCCAGACAACCTCGTTGAGCACGGCGAGGAACAGGAAGAACAGGCCCCAGCGGAAGGTCAGCTTGCGCCAGCCTTCGGCATCGAGCTGGAAGGCGGAATCGAAGACGTAGCCGAGCAGCGAGCGGCCGAACAGAAGCCCGCCGAGAAGCGTGACGCCGAACAGCGAGTTGATGATCGTCGGCTTCATGAAGGCGAAGGTCTTGTCCTGCAGGTAAAGCGCCAGCGCGCCGAAGACGAAGACGACAATAGCCGAGACCAGCGGCATCAGCGGCAGGCTGCGCGTCAGCGCCCAGGAGGCGCTCAGCGAAAGCGCGGTCGCGACCATGAAGAAGGCGGTGGCGATCAGGATCGGCTCGCCAAGATGGGTGAGGATGGGGAATTTCTCGGCCAGCCACTCGCCACGAATGGTGGTGAAGAAGAACACCAGGCCCGGTCCCAGCTCGAGCAGGAACTTCAGGCCGGGATTCATCGGCTTGCGGCGTGGATCGGACGGGTCGCGTTCGAGGATGTTCATAAAAGTCCTTCTTGCGCATGATCTGGCCGAAAAGCAGGCGGCCTTCCAAGATCACGCCCTTGTTCAAGCCACGCCGGCGATCGCCCGGGCGAATTCGCTGGCGGAAAATGGTTCGAGGTCGTCGACCTGTTCGCCGACGCCGATGAAATAGACCGGCAACCTGTGCTTGGCGGCGATCGCCACCAGAATACCGCCGCGCGCCGTGCCGTCCAGCTTGGTCATCACCAGTCCGTTGACGCCGGCGACGTTGCGGAAGATCTCCACCTGGTTCAGCGCGTTCTGGCCGGTGGTGGCGTCGACCGTCTGCAGCACGGTGTGCGGCGCTTCCGGATCGAGCTTGCCCAGCACGCGCACGATCTTCTCCAGCTCGGCCATCAGCTCGGTCTTGTTCTGCAGGCGTCCGGCCGTGTCGATGATCAGCACGTCGGAGCCGGCCTCCTTCGCCTTCTCGAAGGCGTCATAGGCGAGGCCCGCCGCATCGGCGCCGAGCTTGGTGGCGATGACGGGCGATTTCGTGCGCTCGCCCCAGATCTTCAGCTGCTCGATCGCGGCGGCGCGGAAGGTGTCGCCGGCGGCCAACATCACCTTGAGGCCGCCTTCGGTCAGCTTGGCGG
>NZ_RZTO01000030.1:0-16975 GCF_003997225.1 Mesorhizobium sp. M2C.T.Ca.TU.002.02.1.1 | reverse complement strand
CCTCCGGAGAGGTCGAAGGTCGCTCCGGTGGTGAAGGAGTTCTCGTCCGACAGCATGAAGGCGATCATCGCGGCCGCTTCCTCGACCTCGACGAAGCGGCCGCGCGGCACTTTGCCGAGCATATAGGCGACCTGCGCCTCGGTGAGCTGCTCGAGGATGCGGGTGCGGGCGGGCGAGGGCGTCAGCGCGTTGACGGCGATGTCGTGTCCGGCAAGCTCCTTGCCGAGCGACTTGGTCAGCGCCAGCACGCCGGCTTTGGCGGCGGAATAGGCGGCGGCGTTGGGATTGCCTTCCTTGCCGGCCACCGAGGAGATGTTGACGATGCGGCCGTAATTGCGCGCGATCATTCCGGGCACCAGGCGCTTGCAGCAATAGAAGACGCCGTTGAGGTCGATATCGACGATCTGGCGCCAGGCGGCGGGGTCGTAATCCACCACCGTCGCCGCCGGCCCGGCGATGCCGGCATTGTTGACGAGGAGATCGACGGGGCCGAGCGTGCGCTCGGTCTCGGTGGCGGCGCGGTCGACGGCCTCGATCTGCGACTGGTCGCAGAGGATGGCCTCGACGCGGCCGAGCGACGCGAGTTCGGCGGCGGCCTTGGCCATCGCGGCCTGGTCGACGTCCCAGATGGCGACGCCGGCGCCCGACGACAGGAGGCGGCGGGCCACGGCAAGGCCGATGCCTTGTGCGCCGCCGGTCACCACGGCGATGCGGCCGGAAAGATCAACGGCATTCTGACGGCGTTCCATGGGCAAATCCTTTTCTTTGCTTGCATTAGCGCGGATCAGGCCCTGACGTTTCGCGCCACCAGCCTGGCTACGCTTGGCCCAATGAGCAGCACGACCAGGAAGCGCGCCGACTGCAAGGCCATGACGAAGGAGATGTCGACGTTCCGCGCCGCGGCGGCGATGATGGCGACGCTGTCCATGCCGCCCGGGCTGGTCGCCAGGTAAGCGGTCAGCGGATCGATGCCGAGCAGGCGGCTGATGACGAAGGCCATGCCGCCGCAAAAGGCGATCAGCGCGACGATCGAGCCGACGATCTGCGGCAGGGCGCGCGCCGCGTGGCGCAGGATCGGCCGGGTGAAGTTCAACCCGATCGACCAGCCGACCATGGCGTAGCTGATCGCCAGCAGCCAGGGCGGCAACTGCATCGGCACGTCGAGGCCAAGATGGACCACCGCGCCGAAGATGAAGGTGCCGAGAAAGAACGGCGAGGGCAGCCTCACCAGCTTTCCAGCCAGGCCGCCCACGATCGCAATGCCGATGGTGGCGGCAAAAGCGAAAGCACCGATCGGCGGAAACCAGACGACCGGCGGCACTTCGACGTCGGAAGTGTCGACCCACATCTTGGCGACGAGAGCGGCCGTCATCGAGACGAAGATGACGCGCAGATATTGCATGAAGGCAACGAGACGCTGGTCGGCGCCGAAGGCGCCGGCCATCAGCACCATGGCGGTCGCGGCGCCAGGCGAGGAGCCCCAGACCGCCGTGGTGCCGGGCAGGATGCGCCAGCGGCTGATCAGCCAGCCAAGCAGGCTGGAGGCGGCCACGGTCGCGACCACCACGCCGAGGAACAGCGGCCATTCGCGATAGAGCACCGGGAAGATGTCTGCGGAGATCGAGCTGGCGACCAGGCAGCCGACGATCGCCTGGGCCGAGCCGAACAACGGTCGCGGCACGCGCACCGTGGCGCCGTTGGTGCCGGCGAGGATCGCGGCAAGCATCGGGCCGATCAGCAGCGCCGCCGGCAGGGCGGCAAGCTCCAGCGCGGCGGCGAAGAGCAGTGAGAACACCAAAAGCACCAGCCATTGCCGCGGCGGGCGCAGGCGCGCCATGCGCTCGATGGGCGCTTGGCCCTGGGATGGTTGCTCTGGCGAGGAGTCCATGCCTGCTCTTAGAGCAATTCCACGAAGGATGTGAAACGGTTTCCGGCCCGACACGGGTTAGGACAAGGCGGTTCCGCGAAACGATGGATCGCGTCAGTTCGTACTGCTTTTTTGTTTTGTGGTGATGGCGGCCGCAGGCGCGGCCGGCGTCTCGGGCGCCGCTGCCGGGGCCGGAGCCTGGGGACTATCTGGCGCCTGGGGGCTGTTGTTGCCGAGATCGACCGAGATGCCGAAGAGCTTCCACTGGTGATCGGCGGAAGCGAAGAGCAGCTCGAAGTTCAAGCGGAAAGGCACGGATGGAAAGAAGCCCGCCATGTGCAGCATGCCGTTGGCCTCGATCTGAGGCAGGAGAGTCAGCTGCGGCTCCAGCACCGCGACACCGGCGAGATCGATGCCTTGTTTGCGCTGGCTGGCGAATATCTCGGCCAGCTGCGCGGCGGTGTTGGCCTGAAGGCCCGGGGAGCCGAGGTCGCGCAGCACGGTGTAGTTGCCGGTCTTGTTGGCCTGGTCAACCGCCAGCAGCGCGGACCGCACCAGGATCAGCACGCCGTTCCTGTCGATGTTGGCGGGCCTCGGCTTGCCCGGCCCGGCGGGTTTCGCGGAGCGTTGCTCTTTCTTCGCCTGCGGAGCCACCTTCTCCTGCTGAGCCGCCGCCGGAAGCGGCTGCGCCAACGCGAGAGGCAGCACAATGGCGAGCAGGAGGCAGGGCAAGTTCGGCTTCATCGGATCGCTATCAGCTTTCGGCCCGCCGGCGCAGGCGGCTGCATTGCGCCGTCGGGCCGTCGCAATTCACCAGGCGTAGGTCAGGCCGGCGCGGCCACCCACGGTGCCGGTGGAGCCGAGGCCGATACCGCCATGGACCATGAAGCTCTCGCTGATGCGCGCCTGGGCGGTACCGGCGAAGGCGTTCTGCCCCTCGAAGCCGCCCCAGTTGATGGAGACGGCATAGTTCTTATCGGACGGCATCGCCGGCGCCGCCATCGCCATGGCCATCGCGGCGCCCTCGAAGGCCTTGTCGATGCGTCCGTCCAACCTGGCGAACCCTTCCCCGAGGCTGGTTTCCAGACCCGTCACCCGGTTGTCGAGGTTGGCGATGTCCTGCGTGTTCGTCGTGACCCGGCCGTCGAGGTCGCTGATCTGGAGCGTGTGGGTGTCGAGCGTCGTCTGATGCGTGGCCAGCATCGTGTCGTGGCCGTCGAGGCGCCCATCCTGCTCGACGTTCTTGGCCTCGACGCCATCGAGCCGGCCATCCTGCTCGACGTTCTTGGTCTCGACGCCGTCGAGCCGGCCGTCCTGCTCCGTGTCTTTTGCCACTCCACTGCTTGCCAGGCTGTCGACATAAGCCTTGGTGGCCGCATCCGTGCCGGCTGTCGGCGTGCCGACATTCGTTATGCGGTTGCCGCCCATGTTGATGGTCGCGCCGCTCACGGCCGACAGGCTGCCGCTGAATGTACCCTCGTTGATCGTCGCCTGGTGGACCTGGATCAGTCCATCGAAATTCACGTTGGCATCGAAAGTCGAGAGGCCGTCAACGCCGGTATTGAGGTGCACGGAGCCCATGTTCATCCCGGTCGTCGAATCGAAGTTCAGGGTTTCCAGAGGGACCTCGATCGGAACGTCGCAATCATCCGAAAGCCCGGTATAGATGTGTCCCGTGGTGTCGTTCTGACAGACGGTGAATTTCCCGGCATTGGCCGATGGAGTTCCAGTAAAGAAGGCCGATAAACCAGCCAATAGAAACATCCAAGCCGGAAGGATCGCGGCAAGGCGGCGGCGCGAAATCCCTGTTGCCGACGGCGCGTTGCCACAACGACCGGCACACCCCCTAAAAACATTCGAAGTCGAAGCCAAAAGCGCCCCCCGCCCGATGTTGGTCCATGGGAGTTATCCTGCCCGGGCAGGTTGGGCGGTGGCCAGTCGTCAAATGACGATGTCAGGTGTCAAAATCACGTTCTTACGGCGCGTTACGAAGCGTTGCTGCCTCAATGCAACAAGCGTCGGCTCTTCGCCGACGTGCTGCACTGTGCTGCGGTCCGAGAGCCGCGTTTCCCAGCTCAGCCGCTTTGCTGAGCAGGAAGTCCAAAGCCTCCAACAGGATGAGTCTCGATCTGGAATTCGAAACCGGCGATGAACGGACGCGCCTTGGCGATCGCGGCCTGGACTTCCGGCAATTGCAGCGAGGCCTTGTGGCTCGCCTGGTCGGTCCACACTTCGGTGACCCAGATCGCGTCGGCGTCGACCGGGTCGATGGCGATGATGTAGCTCAGGCAGCCAGGGAGCGCGGCGGTGCTTTCGCGCAGCACGTCGATCACCGCGTCGCGCTGGCCGCGCGCCGCCCGCATCTTGCCGATCAGTCCGTACATGCCCTTGCTCTCCCTCCAGATTGGGTCGCACGCTGCATCAAGTATGCAATCGCCGGCTCACGGCATCAACTGGCCGCCGTTCACCTCGATCACCTGGCCGATGATGTAGCCGCTCAACAGATCGGACGACAGGAACAGGTAGGCGCCGACGCAATCCTGTGCCGTGCCGGCGCGGCCTTGCGGAATGGTGGCGACCGCCGCCTTGATCTGCTCGACGCTCGAATAGCGTTCGTGGAACGGCGTCAGGATGGTGCCCGGCGCCACCGCGTTGACGCGGATGCCGAAGCCGATCAGCTCTTTGGCCATGCCGCGCGTCACGTTGGAGACGAAGGCCTTGGACGACCCGTAGAGACCGGCGCCGCCGCCGGCCCCGTTGCGCGCGGCGATCGAGGTGGTGTTGATGATGAAGCCGCCCTGGCGCTTCAGCCACGGGATCGCCTTGCGCGAGGCGGTGAGCACCGAGCGCGCGTTGAGGTCCATCACGGCGTCGTAATGCGCCTCGTCCTGGTCGGCATAGGCGACACGGCCGAGCATGCCGCCTGCATTGTTGACCAAGCCGTCGAGCCGGCCGAAATGCGTGGCGCTCTCTTCGACCACACGCTCGACGTCTGCAGGTATCGAAAAATCGCCCTGAACCAGAAACACCTCGCCGCCATCGTCGCGGATGGATTCGGCCACGGCTTCGGCGGGCGCTCGGCTCGCATTGTAATGCAGCGCGACCCGGCATTTCTGCGCCGCGTAAGCACGGGCAAGGGCGGCACCGATGCCGGTCGAAGCGCCGGTGATCAGAACCGCCTTTCCGGCAAGATCGGGGATGGCAAGTGTCAGCATGTCGGCCGGCCTCCGCGTTGCCGTCTTTCGTAGGCCATTGTCGGCCTCGCATTCAAGTGTGGGCCTTCAAGTCCGGGCGCATTCAGGGCCTGAGATAGACATAGCCCTGGCGCTGCAACTCGGCGAGCTTCACGACGCCGCCCTTCTCGGCAAGCTCGAAGCCCGCCAGCAGGTCGGTCAGCGTGATGTCCATGCCACGCAGCGTGTTGCCGCAGGCTTGCGGGACGAGCCCCTGCTGGACGAGGCCGGCAAAGCGGCTGGAAACCGCGCCGGAAGCGCCCTTGGACTTGAAGGCGGCAAGAGCCGGGCCGTGCACCACAAGCACGATATCGACATTGCCGCCGGTGCCTTCATAGTGGTTCTTGATGTTGCCGAGGACGAAGTTGACCTTGTCGGCGTCGCTGAGGTGATAGGCGACTTTCAGCCTTTCCTCCGATGTTGCCGCATTTGCCCGGCTCAGGCCGAAAAGGCCCGCGGCGCCTGCGAGACCGGCATGAAAAATGTCACGGCGCAGCATCCTATCCTCCCTTGTCTCGCCCGCTGGCGCGATTTTGCATGGCCCGGGCGCCGCTCCTGGAGCGGTTCACCGTTTCACGGAAACGCTAAACCGCTCTATTTCTTTGTTTTTGCCGCATTTGTGCGACGCCAAGCGATTCCGCTTGGCTGCAAAATGCTCTAGATTAGCATAAGCCAGTCCTGTCGGTGGGAGGAGGGTCACATGGCATCGAGGACCGTTGTGGAGAGGACCATGGCGGGCGCGGTGCTTTGCGCCGCCCTTGCCGCTTTTGCCGGCGCTGCGCGCGCCGAACAGCCGCCCAAGCTTCCCGAGCTCAGCCCGACCGGCGCCGACGCCTGCTTCGGCCGCGTCTACGACGCCGCCCATCTCAAGGCGCATCCACGCCAAAAGGTGGCGCGCATCTTCTTCTTCTACGGCCACGACCCGGTGAGCCGGCCGAACGAAGAACCTCCCGCCAACCAGGATAATTCCTACAATGGCTTCCTCACCACCACGGTGCGCGGCGCCAAAAAGCCGGAATGGGCGAGCAGCTGGTGCAACAAGGAAGATCCGAGCGACAAGGCAAGCGGCATCCGCTGCGGCATGGATTGCGACCGGACTCTGGCCTCGCTGAAAGTCGACGACAAGGGAAAGCTGCTTCTGTCCGGCCTGTCGCAAGACGTCTATCTCGATCCCGACGCGTCGGAGTCGATGAGCAAGGCGGAGTATGCCAAGCAGGCGTTGGGCAGCGAGGACGACAATTTCAAGCTGGACCCGATGCCGGCCGATAGCTGCAAGGCGGAGTTCGCGCGCATCGATCCCATCGATCCGGCGCTTGGCGATCCGCTGCGCGTGCGGTTGAAGCCCGATCAGCCCTTCTGCTTCGGCCGCGACTACGACGAGCAGCATCTGAAGTCGCACCCCAACCAGCTGACGCAATCGATCCGTGTCTTCCGCGGGCCGATAGAGCTCGCCTCCTTCGCCGCGGGCGGGGATGCCGCGAACTGGCCCGACGGGGCGGATATCGCCGTTTCGGTGACGACCAGGCAGAAGGGGAAAAATGTCACGCAGACCTATTCCTGCCAGGGCGAGGCCGACCAGTGGCGCTGCTCGGCCAGCGCGAAGATGAGCGATTTTGCCTGCGACATCTCGCAGAAGGAGATTTTCCTCAAGCGCGGCGCCAACGGCACGATGATGGTCGCGAACCCCAACAATGCGGTGGCGGTCCTCGATCTCTGCTCGAAGGCAGCGAACGGCAAGACGAAATCCGACGACAAGGTCTATCGGTTGCAGCCTATGCCGCAGTCGGCCTGTGCACCTTAACGCTCACTTCGTCATTCCAGGTCTCCGCCGCGTCGCTTCGCTCCTGCTCCGCCCTGGAATGACGAAGTTGAGAGGCTCCGGCCAACTTCCAAGGTGTGACTCGCTTTAAGCGAACGGCACCGCCGTGGTGCCTTTCGGCAGCTTGGCCTCGTCGTCCGGCTCGACATGGATGGTGACGCGCACCGAGGGGATCTCGGCCTTCAGCGCGTCCTCGATGCGGTCGCAAATGACGTGACTGGCGCCGACCGTCATGTCGGCGTCGACCACCAGATGGAACTCGATGAAGGTGGCGCGCCCGGCGATGCGCGTCTTCAGGTCATGCACCTCCATCGCGCCCTTCGAATTGGCCGAGATGATGTCGCGGATCTGCATATGCTCCTGGGTGTCGACGGCGCGGTCCATCAGCCCGTTCATTGACGAGCCGATGACATGCCAGCCTTGCCACAGGATGTTCAGCGCCACGATCACGGCAAGCGCCGGGTCGAGGATCTGCCAGCCGGTCAGCACCGCGCCGACAAGGCCGCTGAACACGCCGACGGACGTCACCACGTCGGTCATGATGTGCTGGCCGTCGGCGACAAGAGCCGGCGACTTCGCGTTCCGGCCGGAGCTGATCAGGATCCAGGCCCAGATCGCGTTGACGATGGTCGCCACGCCGTTGACGGCAAGGCCTTTCCAGGGCTGTTCCAGCGGCGCGGGGTGCTGCCAGGACCGCCAGACCTCGTTGAGAATCAGGAGGGCTGCGACGACAATCAGCACCCCTTCGAGCACGGCAGAGAAATATTCGGCCTTGTGATGGCCGAAGGGATGGTCCTGGTCGGCGGGCTTGTAGCTGACCTGGATCGCCCAGAAAGCGGCGGCCGACGCTATCACGTTGACGATCGATTCCGCCGCGTCCGAGTAGAGCGCGACCGAACCGGTGATATACCAGGCGACAAGCTTGAGGACGAGCACGACACAGGCGACGACAATCGACCAGAACGCAAGGCTGGCGACCTTTTGCCGTGTCGCCGCCTTCGTCTCCTGGGTTGTCGTCATGATGGCCGCACTCATTCCTGGACGCCGCCCTAAGCGGCCTTTTCCTTGGCCTTGCGCGGCAGATGCGCAACGATGTTCTCGATGATGCGCATGCCGGCATTGTGGCCGAGCGTCATGATCGATTCGGGATGGAATTGCACCGCCGCGATCGGCTCCTTCCGGTGCTCGAAGGCCATGATGATGCCGTCCTCGGTCTCTGCGGTGACAACGAAGCCGTCGGGCAGGCGCACCGGATCGGCGAAGATCGAGTGGTAGCGGCCGACAGTCACTTCCTTGGGGAGCCCGGAGAAGATGATGCCGGGCTTGGAGACGCGGATGCGCGACGGCTTGCCGTGCATGGGGATGTGCAATTGCCTGAGCTCGCCGCCATAGGCTTCGGCCAGCGCCTGCAGGCCGAGGCAGACGCCGAAGATCGGCAGGTCGCGGGCGCGCGCTCGTCTGATGGTGGCCGCGCAATCGAAATCCGTCGGCGTGCCCGGTCCGGGCGACAGCACGACGAGATCGGGCTTCAGACGCTCGAAGACCTCTTCCGGTACCGGGGTGCGCACGGTGGAGACATTTGCGCCGGTCTGGCGGAAGTAGTTGGCGAGCGTATGGACGAAGGAGTCCTCGTGGTCGACGAGCAGGATGTTGACGCCGTCGCCGACGCGCGCGGTGGTGCGCTCGGTTCCGGTGGCGTTGCCGGTCTTGGCGTCGCGGATGGCGGAGAGCATGGCGGATGCCTTCAATTCGGTTTCGGCTTCTTCTTCCTCGGGAACGCTGTCGAAAAGCAGCGTGGCGCCTGCGCGCACCTCGGCGATGCCGTCCTTGATGCGGATGGTGCGGAGCGTCAGTCCGGTGTTCATGTCGCCGTTGAAGTTGACCATGCCGATCGCCCCGCCATACCAGGCGCGCGGGCTCTTCTCGTTCTGCTCGATGAAGCGCATGGCCCACAGTTTCGGCGCGCCGGTGACGGTGACCGCCCAGGCGTGCGACAGGAAGGCGTCGAAGGCATCCATGCCTTCGCGCAGCCGGCCCTCGATGTGATCGACGGTGTGGATCAGGCGCGAGTACATCTCGATCTGGCGGCGGCCGATGACGCGCACCGAGCCCGGCTCGCAGACGCGCGACTTGTCGTTGCGGTCGACATCCGAGCACATGGTCAGCTCGGACTCGTCCTTCTTCGAGTTGAGCAACTTCAGGATCTGCTCGGAGTCCGAGATGGCGTCGTCGCCACGCTTGATGGTGCCGGAGATCGGGCAGGTCTCGACGCGGCGGGCGTTGACGCGCACGAACATCTCAGGCGAGGCGCCGATCAGATATTCGTTTTCGCCGAGATTGATGAAGAAGGAATAGGGCGAGGGGTTGATCGATTTCAGCTTGCGCGAGATGTCGGAGGGCTGGGTCTCGCAGCGTTCGTAGAACATCTGTCCGGGCACGACCTCGAACAGGTCGCCACGCTTGAAGCTCTCCATGGCGCGCCGCACCAGGTTGGCGTATTCGCCGGGCTCATGGTCGCCGCGCGGCGGGATGCGGTCGGCGGTCCTGAACGGCTCGGCATGGGCGTCGCGGGCCAGGCCCTCGGTCGAAAAACCGTCGCCGGAATAGTCGTAGCGATCGGTCCAGGCCTTGGTCGAATAATGGTCGACGACGAGGATCTCGTCGGGCAGGAACAGCACGAGGTCGCGCTGGCTTGCCTTGCGCTCGAGCTTGTATTCGACCGGATCGAACTGGAAGGCGAGGTCGTAGCCGAAGGCGCCGTAAAGGCCGAGATTGGCGTCCTCGGCGGTCTTGAACAGCGCGGTGATGGCGCGCAGCACTGTGAAGACGGACGGAACGCGGCTGCGCTCCTCCTCGGTGAAAACACGGCCGGGCTTGGCGACATCGAGACGAATGAGCGTTTTCGAGGTTTCGGCGATCGTGACTTCGCTCAACTGAGCAAGCGCTTTGCCGATCACCGGCAGCAACACTTCGCCGCGCTTGTTCAGCGCTTCGATGCGCATCGTGCGTCCCCGCGCGGAGATCACCAGCGGCGGATCGATGATGGCCGTGTCCCAGCGCGTGTAGCGGCCCGGATATTCGTAGTTGGAGGAGAACACGGCGCCGCGGCGCGAATTCAGGCCGTCCACATAGGCGTCTATCGCGCCTTCGTAGGGCTGGTCGTGGCGCTCTCGGGTGATCGTCACGCCGCCAGCGGTGACGAAGCGCTCGGCCCCGTTGTCCAGAACTTTAGTCGTCATTGCCGTCTCCATCAGCGTTTTGGGCAACGGACCCGGGAATGGCTCTAAAAACAAATGGCCGCCCGGACATTCCGTTGCGGCCACCCTCTACTTTCACGCGCACGCGCACGAACAGGCCGCTGTCAGCAGCCCCACCACCAAATGGTCTTGTTCGAACGCATGTTCATGGCGACTCCCATAGCGGCG
Source organism: Mesorhizobium sp. M2C.T.Ca.TU.002.02.1.1 (assembly GCF_003997225.1). NCBI lineage: Bacteria > Pseudomonadati > Pseudomonadota > Alphaproteobacteria > Hyphomicrobiales > Phyllobacteriaceae > Mesorhizobium > Mesorhizobium sp. M2C.T.Ca.TU.002.02.1.1. The sequence continues at coordinate 6,631 of NZ_RZTO01000030.1, read as the reverse complement.
AATGACCGGATCGGCAAGCGGAATCGGGGAACGCGCCGGATGGAGCAAGTCGTCCGCGGCCTCCGTGCGAGCCGCGGGCGGCGTTCGGCATTTCGCGCGGCCGGCCGAGATGGACAGCCGGCCAATTTGCATGGCGGGACCAGCAATCGATTGTGTGTGAATTCAAGAGGCATGAATTTGATCAAAATCTGAAAAGCTTGGAAGCTCCACCCTTGACATTTCGGCAGGCCCTGTGACGTTCGACGATCGAGTATGATCAAATCAATCGAGGACCAATGGGAATGCCGCACGACGAAATCGATACGCAGAACGCCTTGCTTCTGGCCCGCCGCTTCTCGATGGCCGGGCGGCGCGCGCTGGTCACCGGCGGCAGCGTCAGCATCGGCCGCGAGATCGTCAGGGTTTTCGCGGAGGCCGGCGCCGATGTCGCGGTCCATTCGGCCCGCGCCGCCGACATCGCGTTCGGCCAGCCCGACGCCGCCGCCGATGTGGTGCGCGAAGTCTGTGAAAGAGGCCGGCGCGGGGTTGCGATCGACGCCGATTTCGCCGAGCCCGGCGAGGCGACGCGCTGCGTCCATGAGGCGATCGCTGCGCTCGGCGGCGTCGACGTGCTGGTCGTCTGCGCCTCCATCCAGTACCGCACGCCTTTCCTCGAATTGCCGGCCGACCAAGTGGAGCGCCAGATCCAGATCAATTTCAGGGCGACGATCGAGCTCCTCCAGGCGGCGCTGCCCGGCATGAAGGACAATGGCTGGGGCCGGGTGCTGACGATTGGCAGCATCAACCAGACCCGCCCCGAATCCGATCTTGCCGTCTATGCGGCGCTGAAGAGCGCGCAGCACAATCTGTCATTCAACCTTGCCAAGGATTACGCGCCGCACGGCGTGACGATCAACAATCTGTCGCCGGGCCTTGTGATTACCGAGCGCAACCGCTGGCGGCGCCAGGATGCGGCGAAGTGGGCCGAGATCCAGAAGAATTCAGCGCCAATGCAACGGGCAGGCGAGGCAAGCGAGATGGCCGGAGCGGCGCTGCTTCTGTGCTCCGATGCCGGCAGCTTCATCACCGGTATCGACCTGCAGGCGACGGGCGGGCGCCACCTCGGCTGGCAATAGCCGCATCTGGGCGCTAACCGGCAAAGCTATGCTCCGGCAGGCCAGACACGCCGACATCAAGCGCCAAGAGCGCCCCGGCCAGCGGCTGCTCGGCCCGTTCCATGGCGTTCAGCGTCTGGGTGGCGGTGGTCACGTAGAGGGTCTTCAAACCCTCGCCGCCAAAGGCGCAGGAGGTCGGCTGGCTGACCGGGAGCCGCACCAGCCTGTCCAGCCTGCCGTCGGGTGCGAAGCGGGCGAGGGCGCCCCCTTGGTAGCGGGCATTCCAAAGGAAGCCTTCCGCGTCGACCGTGGCGCCGTCTGGCCGACCCGGCGCCGCTTGCGCCGTGACGAATGTCGACCATCGGCCGACGCTGCCGCTCGCCGGATCGAAGTCCGCACGCTCGATGTCGCCTTTCCTGGTGTCGGCGAAGTAGAGCGTTCGCTTATCCGGGCTGAAGCAGAGTGCGTTGGGCACGGCGATCCGCCCGCGTAGCAGGGTCGGGTCCCCTGTCGCGTCGATCCGGTAGAGAGCGCCCGACGGGTGCAATCCGTAATCCCACATGCTGCCGCAGATGATGCCGCCGGCGGGATCGCATTTCATGTCGTTCAGGCGATGCTGCGGTGGCCCATATTCGACCGTCGTCAATCGGCTCAACTGGCCGTTCTGCGGATCGAAAGCGTGGAGGTCGTGCCTGAGCGCGACGACCACTCCGCCTTTCGCCCGCGGGACGACGGAGCCGATCACGTCGGGCATCGGCCATGAGGTCACGGTCCCGCTTTTCGGCTGCAGGCGGTGCAGGCAAGGGCGGCGCAGGTCGACCCAGAACAATTCGCCGGTTTGCGGATGCCAGATCGGCGATTCGCCCAGAATGTCGCCCGTCCTCGCGGCGACGTCGAACTCGGCGGCGGTCACTGCATGCCGATGTCCGGCTTGGGATCGACGGCGATCCTGTCCAGAAGGTCGTGCTTGGCCTTCTCGATATGCGCCCCCATCAGAACCGCCGCCGAGCCGGCGTCCTGGCGCTCGATGGCGCGGATGATGTGGCGGTGATCGTTGATGACGCCGTGGAAGCGTCCCTCATCATAGCCGTAGCGCTGCCAGATCGCCGCCACCAGAAGCCAGTTGCGATCCACCATCGACAGCGCGCCGGGATTGCCGGCGGCTTCGTTGATGACGCCGTGGAAGACGTTGTTGGCATGCGGCACGGCAAGGAAGTCCTCGCTCGCGACCCGGGCTTCGAGCAATTCCTCGGCCGCCTTCAGGTCGCGCAGATGCTCGGCCGTGCGGCGCTCGCTGGCGCGCCGCGCAAGCATGGTCTCGATGGCGCTGCGGATGTCGAAAAGGTCGACCACGAAGGACATGTGAACCGTCCTGACGCGGGCGCCGCGATTGGGCTCCAGCACCACCAGGCCGGTGCCGCTCAGCGCGCGCAGCGCTTCGCGCACAGGCATGTGGCTCACGCCATAGCGGCTCGCCAACTCGTCGATCCTCAGCCGCGAGCCGAATGGAATGGCTCCGGAGATGATGTCGTCACGAAGCAGTTTTTGAACGTCGGGAATTCGCGCCATATGTCCCCGCTACCCGGATTTGAGCAAATATTGCTCGCATGGCCATCAAGAGAAGTCAATTTTGCCCTTGCCAATGGAACATTTGATCAAATATGAGATTTGCCAAGAGATCGCCTGCAGCGACGGTTCGGGAACGCCAGATGCCTCCACTTGCCTCCGACAAAGGGGAAATCGATCGCCTGCCGTCCTTTCGCGGCTTCAGCCGGGCCGATGGAAGCGTCGGAATCCGCAATTACGTGCTTGTCCTGTGCATCAACGGGCTTGCACTGCGGGTGAGCGAGCGGATCGCCGCCAGCCTGGAGGGCGCGATGCTGGCGGCCACGAGCGCCGGCAGGGGCCATATCGAACCGGATCTCGGGTTGCACGTTGATCAACTTGTGGGTCTTGGCCGCAACCCCAATGTGGGCGCGGTGCTGGTCGTCGGGGTCGACGCAGCGACGACCGCGATGGTTTCGGCCCGCATCTCGGAAGGCGGCAAGCCCGTCGCCAGCGTCTCCTTCGCCGAGCAGGAGGAAGATATGCTTTCGGTCCTGGAGCAGGGCATCAGGCGAGGCGCCGCGCTGCGGCGCGAGGCCTCCCGCGCCCGCCGCGAAACACTGCCGGGAACAAAACTGGTCGTCGGCGTCGAATGCGGTCATTCCGACGCGACGTCGGGCCTCATCAGCAACCCGGTCGTCGGCGCCGCGGTGGACCTTCTGGTGTCGCGCGGCGCAACCGTCATCGCCGGCGAGACCGTCGAGTGGCTGGGCGCGGAGCATATCCTGGCCGGCCGCGCCCGCGATCCGTCGATCGCGCAAGGAATCCTGCGCGCGGTGGAGCGTCGGGAAAGCCTTGCCAGCGCGTCGGGCCGCAGCTTGACGGGCAACAATCCCGGCGAGGAAAATATTCGCGGCGGGCTAAGCACGATCGAGGAGAAGTCGCTCGGCGCCGTGGCGAAGACAGGCAGCTGCCCGATCGACGGGATGCTCTCCGTCGCCGAGCCGCCGCCTGCCGGCGGGCTTTACCTGATGGACGGCCCGTCCTTCTCGCCGGAATCGATGACCGGCTTCACCGCCGCCGGCGCCCAGCTCATGCTGTTCACCACCGGACCCGGCAACAGCACGGCGAGCGCGCTCGCTCCGACGATCAAGATAACCGGCCGGCGCGAGACCGCGCGCCGGCTACCCGAGCAGATCGATTTCGACGCCAGCCCGGTGGCGGAAGGAGCCGAAACGATCGAGGAGGCCGCGTGCCGGCTGCTCGCGACGATCTTCGAGGTCGCCGGCGGCACGCTCACCTTCGGCGAGATATTGGGAGAGGGCCTGGAAGTCCCGACCCGGATACGAGGTTCGCTGTGAGCGCGGTCTCCTTGACAGGGGCGAAGACGGCCGGCCCCACGCGGCTGAGAGGAGTGCTGGTCTATTTGCGCACGATGGCGCTGTTCGTGCTTGCCTGGTATGTCGGATCGCTCTTCGTGCCATCAACACTGCTGCTGCCGTCGCCGTTGGCGGTCGCCGCAGCGCTCCGCGACACCGCGCTCAATGGCGAGCTGTTCGGCAATGCGCTGATCAGCCTGGCGAGGCTTTTGGCCAGCCTGCTCGCCGCGGCCGCGATTGCCGTGCCGCTCGGCCTGCTGATGGGCCGCAGCCGGCTGTGGAACGATCTGCTCGAACTGCCGGTCGAGATGCTGCGGCCGATCGCCGGCATCGCCTGGATACCGCTCGCGCTCTATCTCTTCGGCATCGGCCATCGCCTGCCGCTGTTCATCATGTTCTACACGGCGTTCTTCCCGTTGCTGGTCGGCACGGCCGCGGGCGCCGCCGCGGTGGATAAGCGCCTGATCGCCGCGGCGCGCACGATGGGCCTGTCGGGGCCGATGATCATGCGGCGCGTCATCGTGCCGGCGGCGCTGCCGGCGATCCTGGTTTCGGCGCGGCTTGCCGTCGCCGCGTCGTGGACCGCCGTCGTCGCCGCCGAGCTGGTCGGGGCGCCGAACGGACTGGGCTACGCGATCGAATACTATCGCAGCATGTTGTCGACCCCGACGGTGATGGCCTTTATCGTCACGATCGGCCTGCTCGGCTTCCTGACCGACAAGGGGCTGCGCCAGCTTTCGAAGGTTCTGACCCCGTGGGCACAGACGGGGGCGGCGCGATGAAACGCATGGCGCTTCGACTTATCGTCCCGGTTCTGCTCATCGCCGGCTGGCAGCTCCTCGCTTCGGGTTCGGTCCATGCGCCGCGTCCGAGCACCGTGGTCGAAGCCGCGATCGCCATGCTGCGGGACGGTGACCTGCTCGCCGGCCTTGCCACCAGCCTGGGGCGCGTCTTCGCGGGCTTTGCCATCGCGGCATGCGTGGCAATCCCGCTCGGCATCGCCATGGGCAGCATGCCGACGGTCGAGCGCAATCTCGACCCGCTGGTGGAGACGTTCCGGCCGATCGCGGCGCTCGCCATCCTGCCGCTGGTCATCCTCTGGCTGGGCTCGGGTTCGGGCGCGGCAATCGCGATCGTCGCCTATGCCGCCTTCTTCCCGATCCTGATCAACACCATCTCGGGCGTGAAGCGCATCGAGCCCAGCCTGATGCGCGCCGCGCTCACCATGGGGCTGAGGCCGCTCACCCGCATGCGCGTGGTGCTCCTGCCGGCGGCCTTGCCGTCGATCCTCGTCGGCATGCGGATCGGATTGGGGATCGCCTGGACGGCGATCATCGCCGCCGAGCTTGCGGTTGGCGCCAAGTCCGGCAGCAGCGGCGGCATCGGCCAGATGATGTTCGTCTTCTACGCCTACTCGATCGACCTGAACGGCATGGTCGTCTGCATGATCGCGGTCGGCATCGTCGCCTTCGCCCTCGACCGCGCCCTGCGCTGGGCGCTTGCCATCACCGTACCGTGGAGCCGCCTATGAGCGCGCCGAAGATCCGGCTCGATAGCGTCAGCAAGTCCTTCGGCGGCTCGGTCGTCGCCGTCGAGAAGCTGTCGCTGGACATCAGGGACGGCGAGTTCCTCGCCATCGTCGGACCCTCGGGCTGCGGCAAGACGACGGTGCTTAACATGCTGGCCGGTCTCGAGCCCGCGACGTCCGGCACCATGGCACTCAACGGCAAGCCGATCGAGGGGCCGGGCGCCGAGCGCGGCGTGATGTTCCAGGACTACGCGCTGTTTCCCTGGCGCACGGTGCGCGGCAATGTCGAGTTCGGGCTGGTCTATGGGCCGGCCGGGAATGGGCTTTCGCCGGCCGAGCGAACCGAGCGCGTCGAGCGCACCATCGAGATGGTCGGGCTCAAGGGTTCGCAGGACAAGTATCCGCACCAGCTCTCGGGTGGCATGCGCCAGCGCGTGGCGCTGGCGCGGCTGATGGCGAGCGAGCCGGAGATCCTCTTGATGGACGAGCCGCTGGCCGCGCTCGACGCGCAGACCCGCGTCATCCTGCAGGACGAATTGCTGCGGATCTGGGGGCAGGACCGCCCGGCGTCGGAGCGGCGCACGGTCGTGTTCATCACGCATGCCATCGACGAGGCCGTGTTCCTGGCCGACCGGGTGGCGGTGCTGAGCAGCCATCCCGGCCGGCTGAAGCAGATCGTCGACATAGACCTGCCGAGGCCGCGCGGCGACGCGACCCGTCGCTCCGGCGATTTCGCCAGGCTCTGCCAGTCGATCTGGGAGCTGATCCGCGAAGAAGCATACCGCGCAACGATGAACTGACACGACAGGACGGAGGAATGTCATGACAAGATCTACGCAGAGCATCTTCACCCGCCGCATGTTCCTTGCGGGCGCCGCCACGGGCGCGCTCGCCATGCCGGCGATCGTGCGGGCGCAGGACCGCAAGACCGCGAAAGTCTCGATCGGTCGCCAGCCTTACGCCGCCGGCAATTCGCCGCTGACGCAGCGCATGATCAACGAGAAGATGCTGGAGAAGGCAGCAAGCGAGCTCGGCTACGACCTGACCGTCGACTGGCGCGACTACCCCTCGGCCCTGCCCATGGT
>NZ_RZTO01000309.1:0-6516 GCF_003997225.1 Mesorhizobium sp. M2C.T.Ca.TU.002.02.1.1 | reverse complement strand
TTCTTGGCCGCGATGAGCTCGACAACGACATCGCGGTTTCTGGCGTCGAGCGACGCGGTCGGCTCGTCGAGCAAAAGGACCGGATGCTCGGTGATGAAGCCGCGCGCGATGTTGACGCGCTGCTGCTCGCCGCCCGAGAAGGTCGCCGGCGGCAGCGCCCAGAGCTTTTCGGGCAGGTTGAGCTGCGCAAGCAAGGAGCGAGCCTTAGCCCGCGCGGTCTCGCGATCTTCGCCACGCTCGACCAACGGTTCGGCGACGACGTCGAGCGCGGAGACGCGCGGCACGGTGCGCAGGAACTGGCTGACATAGCCGATGGTGTGGCGGCGCACGGACAGCACGGTGCGCGGGCCGGCGGAGGCGAGGTCGACCAAGCCGCCGCCATGCTGGACGATGATCTGGCCTTCATCGACGGCGTAGTTGCCGTAGAGCATTTTCAGGATCGAGCTCTTTCCGGCACCGGACGGACCGCCGAGCACAGCGCATTCGCCGGCGCGGATCGAGAAGGAGACACCCGTCACCACCGGCAGCGTGACGCCGTCGCGCAGATGCATGGTGAAGCTTTTGGCGACATCGGAAACGACAAGCGGAGTGGCCATGATTAGAGTCCTTTGTTTTGCCGCATGGTCTGGTCCGAAAACCGGCTTCCACTTTTCGCTGGCGCGGACCTTTGGTTCGGCACCATGCGGCTAGACCTGCAAAATCGAAGAAACGAGAAGCTGCGTGTAAGGTGCGCGCGGATCGTCGAGCACGCGGTCGGTGAGACCGCTTTCGACGACGCGGCCGTCCTTCATCACCATCATGCGCTGCGACAGAAGCCGCGCCACGGCGAGGTCGTGGGTGACGACGATCGCCGCCAGCCCGAGATCGGTGACCAGGCCGCGCAACAGGTCGAGCAGGCGGGCCTGCACCGACACGTCGAGGCCGCCGGTCGGCTCGTCCATGAAGACGAGCCGCGGTCCGGTCACAAGGTTGCGGGCGATCTGCAGGCGCTGTCGCATGCCGCCGGAAAAGGCGCGCGGCTCATCGTCGATGCGGTCCTCATCGATCTCGACGCGCGACAGCCAGTCGACGGCGGTGGCGCGGATCCTGCCGTAGTGGCGGTCACCGACCGCCATCAGCCTTTCGCCGACATTGGCGCCGGCCGACACCGTCATGCGCAGCCCGTCCGCCGGGTTCTGGTGGACGAAACCCCAGTCGGTGCGCATCAGGAAGCGGCGCTCGGCCTCGCTCATGCGGTAGAGCTCGCGCCACTGGCCGTCGCGCATGCGGTAGCTCGCGGTGCCGGAAGAAGGCAGCAGCCGGGTCGACAGGCAGTTGAGCAGCGTCGTCTTGCCGGAGCCGGACTCGCCGACCACCGCCAGCACCTCGCCCGGCCAGAGATCGAAGCTGACGTTCTCGCAGCCGACGCGCGAGCCGTAGAATTTGGAGAGCGCCGAGACGCGCAGCAGCGGTTCGTCAGTCATTCGGCAGGCTCCATTTTTCCAGAAGCGGAATGGGTCTCGGGGGCAAGGTGGCCATGATGGCCATCGGCGCGCCGTTTCTCGCAATGGTCGGTGTCCGAGCAGACGAACATGTGGCCGCCGTGATCGTCGAGGATGACCTCGTCGAGATAGACATTCTCGGCACCGCACAGCGCGCAAGGCTGATCGAAGGTCTGCACCTCGAAAGGATGGTCCTCGAAGTCGAGGCTGACGACGTCGGTGAAGGGCGGCACCGCGTAGATGCGCTTCTCGCGGCCGGCGCCGAACAACTGCAAAGCCGGCGAACGATGCATCTTCGGATTGTCGAATTTCGGCGTCGGCGAGGGGTCCATCACATAGCGGCCCTCGATCTTGACCGGATAGGCGTAGGTGGTGGCGATGCGGCCGTGCTTGGCGATGTCCTCGTAGAGCTTCACATGCATGAGGCCGTATTCCTCGAGAGCATGCATCTTTCGCGTCTCGGTCTCGCGCGGCTCGAGGAAGCGCAGCGGCTCGGGGATCGGCACCTGGAAGACCAGCACCTGGCCCGCCGTCAACGGATGCTCGGGGATACGGTGACGGGTCTGGATGATGGTCGCTGTCGCGGTTTCGGTGGTGACGGCGACATGAGCGACCTTCTTGAAGAAGGCGCGGATCGAGACGGCGTTGGTGGTGTCGTCGGCGCCCTGGTCAATGACTTTCAGCACGTCGTCCGGGCCGATGATCGAGGCGGTGACCTGCACGCCGCCGGTGCCCCAGCCGTAAGGCATCGGCATCTCGCGCGACGCGAAAGGCACCTGGTAGCCGGGAATGGCGATGCCCTTCAGGATGGCGCGGCGGATCATCCTTTTGGTCTGCTCGTCGAGATAGGCGAAGTTGTAGGTGGCGATGTCGTTCATGGCGATCACGCTGGCTCTGTGGTATGATTTTGGCGCTCGAGACGCGGGAGAAGAGCCCGATGGACTCCACCGGTTGGATGCATCTTGGCGTGCTTTTTCTGGTGTTCGCTGGCATCGCCGCTTTCGCGCTTCGGAAGATGTTTCTCCCGGCGCCAAAGGAGCCTCCACACGGCGAAACCGTTGCCGGCACCAGTGGCTCCGGCGCGGGCGGCGGCTCGTTCGATGGCGGCGGCGGACATTCCGGTAGCGGGCACTGAATTCATTCCGCCGCCTCCCGCTTTTCCTCGGCGGCCCTGTCCTCGTTTTCCCGCGCCTCGTATTCGGCGCGCATGCGGCGCACGAGGCCGAGCTCGGCCTGGAAGTCGACATAGTGCGGCAGTTTCAGATGCTCGACGAAGCCGGTCGCCTGGACATTGTCGGAATGCGAGATGACGAATTCCTCGTCCTGCGCGGCCGCGACGACGTCCTCGCCGAGCTCGCCGGCGCGCAGAGCACGGTCGCACAGCGCCATCGCCATCGCCTTGCGCTCGCTCTGGCCGAAGACCAGGCCGTAGCCGCGGGTGAACTGCGGCGGCGCCTTGGCCGAGCCCTTGAACTGGTTGACCATCTGACATTCGGTGACGCGGATGGAGCCGAGCGGCACCGCGAAGGGCAATTCCGGCACGTCCAGCTCCAACTCGACCTCGCCGATGCGCACCTCGCCGACGAAGGGATGGTTGCGGGCATAGCCGCGCTGCGTCGAATAGCCGAGCGCCAGCAGAAAACCCTCGTCGCCGCGCGACAGCGCCTGCAGGCGGATGTCGCGCGCCATCGGGAACTGCAGCGGTTCGCGCGTGATGTCGCCCGGCACATGGTCGAGCGGCATCTCGCCATCGGCCTCGATCAGCCCTTCATGGGCGAGGATCGCCGAGACGCGCGGCATCGCCTCCGGCTCGACCGGGCGCTGCGCCGGCATCTCGACCTCGGCGCCGGCGGCAAGCTCGGGATCGAGCAGGCGGTGGGTGTAGTCGAATGTCGGGCCGAGCACCTGGCCGCCGGGCAGGTCCTTGTAGGTGGCGGAGATACGACGCTCGACCTGCATGGCGCCGGTGTCGACCGGATTGGTGTAGCCGAAGCGCGGCAGTGTGGTGCGGTAGGCGCGCACCAGGAAGATCGCCTCGATCATGTCGCCGCGCGCCTGCACGACGGCGAGAGCCGCAAGCTCGCGGTCGTAGAGCGAGCCTTCGCTCATCACGCGGTCGACGCCGAGCGCCAGCTGCTCGACGATCTGGTTGAGGCGCAGCGCCGGCACCGACCGGTCGCCGCGGCGGCGGTCGCCCAGCAGACGATGGGCGTTGGCGATTGCCGCTTCGCCGCCTTTCACCGCGACATACATGTCATGCCTCCATCGACTTGATGCGGGTGGTGCGCGGCAGGCAGGAAAGGCTTCCCGGCGCCGCGAGGATGATGTCGACACCACGCGGGAAACGCTGGTTGTTCTGCTTCCACTGCTCGACGAAATGGCGCGGCATGCCCGGAGGCGCGATCATCGACGTCTTTTCGATGCCGGGTCCTTCGAGCAGCAGCGACGGGCCCGAGGCAAGGTCGCCGACCAGGAGGATCAGCGTCGTCGAGCGGTCGGGATATTCCTGCGTGCCTTGCGCGAAACCGTCGAGCGCCGCCATCTCCTTCGGATTGGCGATCAAGGCGAAATGCGCGTCGGCCGGCGTGTTGGCCAATGGAGCGCCGGTGTGGAAGCCGAGCCAGGCCCTGACCGGGGTTTCCGCCTGCAGCGGCGGATCGAGCCACACCGGCGTGTCGTTGTCGCAGAGCGAGAGCGCCACGGCGCCGGCCGTCGCCGACAACGGCGCCGGCGGATGGGCGAGTTTCGGCAGGTCCTGGACGATGCCCGGTCGCGCCATCGCGTCCATGATGGCGCGGAAGACAACTTGCGCGTTGAAGACCGGCTCGGCGAAGCCGCCGTCGATCGATTGCGTGGCGATACCCATCAGTCCTCTCCGCGCACCATGGTGAAGAAATCCACTTTCGTTGCCGCCGTCTCGACACGTCGGGTCTCGCGTGCCGCATCGAATGCCGCGCGCAAGGGCGCGGCGAGCTTCGTCTCGACCGCCTCGCGGTGCGCCGGGTCCTGCCACAGCGCGTCGGCGATCGCCGCGAGCCTGGCCTTTTCCTTGTCGCGGCCGAGCGCATAGGAATGGCCGACCTGGCCGGAGGGCAGCCGCACCGTGGCGCGGGTGACCGTCGCCTCGCCGACATTGAATGGCGCGCCGCCGCCGCCGATCCGTCCGCGCACGGTCACCAGCCCGGTTTCGGGGCCGCGCAAAAGCTCGGCCTCGGAAGGCAGGCCCGCTTCGTTCCAGAGACGGGCGATCTCATCGGCTTCGGCGTGCGCCAGCGTCGCCATCAAGGCTTTTCGCCCCGCCTGCTCGCGCGCTTCCTGTCCTCGCATGGCATCGCTCCCTTGCATGCATAAATTTGTCTATTGATATAGACAACTATACAAATTATACCTACCTCGTAACGGGAGTCCATGACGGGTGGATGACAGCCCGGGAAAAATGCTTGGGGCGATGGATGGTTGGACTGGCGAGCAGCATCGAAAGGCGTAACGGCGTATCGCTGTGGCGGCAGATCGCCGACAAGATATTGCAGGGGATCGCAAGTGGCGACTTCGCCGGGAATGCGGCGCTGCCGCCTGAAGTCGCGCTGGCCGAGCGCTACGGCGTCAATCGCCATACGGTGCGCAGCGCCATTGCGGCCCTTGTGCAGGAAGGCGTGCTGAGGGCCGAGCAGGGGCGCGGCACCTTCGTCCTGTCGCGCAAGCGGCTGTCCTATCCGATCGGCGCGCGCACGCGCTTCTCGACCGGGCTGCAGGGGCAGACGAGCGAGCGGCATATCGCGCTCTTGTCTTCATCCACGGAGCCTGCCAGCCGGCGCATCGCCGAGGCGCTGGGCATCGCCAAGGGCGCAGCCGTCATTTGCCTGGAGACGCGCGGCGAGGCCGACGGTCATCCGGTGTCGCGGGCGACGACCTGGTTCGACGCCAAGCGCTTCGCAGGCATCGAGGACGCGATGGCCGAGACGGGGTCGATCACCGCCTCGCTCAAGCGTTTCGGCATCAACGATTATCTGCGGCATTCAACCGTGCTGTCGGCGCGCCATGCCGACGCCGACGACCTCGCAGCGCTCGATCTGCAGCCCGGCGCCATCGTGCTGGTGACGGTCGCCGTCAACGTGACGCTCGACGGTGAGCCGATCCAGTTCGCGGAGTCGAGGTTTCCGGCGGAGCGGGTGGAGTTGAGGCTGTCGGCGTTGTAGGGGATGCTGGCCCTTTACGAGAGCTGATTGATCGCCTCGCGCTGATGTCAGGTCGCTTACTCGTCAGCGGCTTGGCGTTTGAGCAGCGCCTTCCCCCGCTCCGTCGCCGCTTCACGGCGCCACCTCTCCCCCCTCCGGAGGGAGAGGAAGGGAGCCAACTAGAGTCGCCTCGCCCTTCCTCTCCCCCGTCGATCGGGGGAGAGGTGTCGAGCAAAGCTCGACGGAGTGGGGGTCGACCTGCGCGATGTCGTCAATTCAGGCCGGGTTCACCGCCTGCCATCTTATGCCCCCACCTCGATAACCGCCTTGATCAGCCCCGATTTCTCATGCGTCCATCGGGCGAGGTCGCGCGGCGTTCCGGCGAGCGTGGTGCGGTGGGTGACGAGCTTGTTCAACGGCACGGCGCCGTTGCGGATCGAGGCCGCGACATGCTCGAAATCGGCCTTCAGGGCATTGCGGCTGCCAATCAGCGTCATCTCGCGCTTGTGGAACTCGGGGTCGGAGAAGGCGATGTCGTCCTTGACGACGCTGACCAGCACCAGCGTGCCGCCATGCGCGACATGGGCGAAGGCCGACTGCACCGATTGCGTGTTGCCCGTCGCGTCGAAGACGAGGTCGAACCCTTCGCCGCCGGTCGCCTGCCGCACCAGTTCGTCGGCTGGCGCCTTCGAGGTGTCGAGCGCGGCAAAGCCAAGCTCCTTTTCGGCGAAGCCGAGGCGCTCGCCGCTCATATCGAGCAGGCTGACGTCAAGACCGGCGATGCGGGCGAAGATCGCCGTGCCGAGTCCGATCGGGCCGGCGCCGATGACCAGCGTGCGCTGGCCAGGCGTGCCAAGCGA
>NZ_RZTO01000308.1:0-6547 GCF_003997225.1 Mesorhizobium sp. M2C.T.Ca.TU.002.02.1.1 | reverse complement strand
CCGGCTTCCGGCTGACGCCGGCGCTCTTGGAGAAGGCGATCACGCCGCGAACGAAGTGGCTCTTCCTCAACATGCCGGGCAACCCCTCCGGCGCGGTCTATTCCGGGTCCGATCTCCAGGCGCTGGGCGCGGTGCTGGCAAAACATCCGCAGGTGCTTGTCCTCTCCGACGAGATCTACGAGCACATCCTGTTCGACGGGCGCGAGTTCGTCTCCTTCGGCAAGGCCTGCCCGGAGCTCAGGGACCGCACGCTGATCGTCAACGGCGTCTCCAAATCCTATGCGATGACCGGCTGGCGCGTCGGCTATGCGGCCGGGCCGGCGCCGCTTCTCAAGGCGATGTCGACGATCCAGAGCCAGTCCTGCACATCGGTGTGCTCGATCGCGCAGGCCGCCACCGTCGCCGCGCTCAACGGCCCGCAGGACGAAGTCGCGCGTTTCCGCAAGGCCTTCGAGCGGCGCCGCGACCTGGTCGTCGACGGCATCGGGAAGATCAACGGGCTGACGCTCTCTCCACCGGAAGGCGCCTTCTACGCCTATATCGGCTGCGCCAGCCTGATCGGCCGCAAGACGCCCAAGGGTGTCGTGCTGGAGGACGATGCGGCCGTGGCGAACTACCTTCTGAACGAAGGCCGGGTGGCGTCGGTGCCCGGCGTCGCCTATGGACTGTCACCCTATTTCCGCATCTCGACCGCGACCAGCGAAGAGGTGCTGACCGAAGCGATCGCGCGGATCAACGCCGCCGTCGCGCAAGTGGAGTAAATGATGCCGCATTATGAACGTATCCTGATCACGGGCGCCGCCGGCCGGCTCGGCTCACAGCTGCGCAAAGGACTGGTGCCGCTGGCCAAGACGATCCGCCTGGCGGGCCGCGAACCCTTCGGCGATCTCGCGCCGCACGAGGAGGAAGCAGTGTTCGATCTCGCCGACATGGAGGCGACGATCGCCGCGACCAAGGACTGCGACGCGATCGTGCATTTCGGCGGCGCGCCGCTCGAATGCGAATGGCAGACCATCCTCGATTCCAGCATCCGCGGCTCCTACCACATCTATGAAGGCGCCCGGAAACACGGCGTGAAGCGCGTCATCTACGCCTCCTCGGTGCATGCCATCGGCTATCATGAGGTCGAGGCGCATATCGGCGTCGACGCGCCGGTGCGGCCCGATAGCCTTTACGGCGTGTCGAAGAATTTCGTCGAAAGCCTCAGCCGGCTCTACTGGGACAAGTTCGGCATCGAGACGGTCTGCCTGCGCATCTTCTCGTCCTTCCCCGAACCCGCCGACCGCCGCATGCTGTGGTCCTATCTCTCCTTCGCCGACTGTGTGCGCCTGGTCGAGGCCTCGCTCACCGCGCCGCGCGTCGGCCACACGATCTCCTTCGGCATTTCCGACAACAAGCTGAAGATGGTCGACAACAGCGGCGCGGACCACCTGGGGTTCATCCCGCAGGACAGTGCCGAGCCGTTCCGCGCCGCCGTCGAGGCAAAGACGCCGGTACCCGACCCGAACAAGCCGTCGGTGAAATATCTCGGCGGCTGGTTCTGCGAGCTTGGGCATCCTGACGACAAGCCGGCATGACGCGCCGCTTGTAGCGTCACGATCATAGCCTCGGAGTCATGATCTGGATGCCTATTTCCGGGTGGATGCCGTGTTTGCCTGAATGGCCGTATGGAGGCGCGAAGCAGCCGCAGGCGCCGCGCGGTGCACCGGCTATCGCAGCATGGATCCGGTATCGATGAACCGCTGGTGCCAGGACAACGCCTCGCCGGGCAGCGATGGCGATTGTTGGCCATAGGAACCGGCCTTGGCGCGCCGGAAATAGTCAAGCAGGTCCGGCTTGTAATCGGGATGCGCGCAGTTCTCGATGATGACCTGCGCGCGCTGCTTTGGCGAGAGGCCGCGCAGGTCCGCCAGCCCCTGTTCGGTCACGATCACCTGGACGTCCTGGGTGATGTGGTCCACGTGGCTCGCCTGTGGAACGATCGCCGAAATCTTGCCGCCTTTGGCAGTGGACGGCGTCATGAAAATCGAGACATAGGCATTGCGCGCGAAGTCGCCTGACCCGCCGATGCCGTTCTGAATGCGCGACCCCATGATGTGCGTGGAATTCACATTGCCGTAGATATCGGCTTCGATCAGCCCGTTCATGGCGATGCAGCCGAGGCGGCGGATCAACTCAGGATGATTGCTGATCTCCTGGGGGCGTAAAATCATCTTGTCACGGAAGCTCGCCATCTCGGCATTCAGCCTGGCAGCGGCCTTAGGGCTTAGGGAGAACGCGGTCGCCGAAGCCATGCGCAGCTTTCCGGCTGCGAGCAGGTCGAGCATGCCGTCCTGGATCACCTCGGTATAGGCGCTCATGTTCTCGAACGGTCCGTCGAGAAGCCCGCCCAGAACGGCGTTGGCGACGTTGCCGACACCGGACTGCATCGGCAGCAGCGATGCGGGAAGACGGCCCTTCGCCACCTCATGCCGGAAGAATTCCAGAAGATGCCCGGCTATGGCTCGCGCCACGTCGTCCGGCGGCGCGAACGGCAGGTTGCGGTCAGGAGCATGCGTCTCGACGATCGCGACAATCTTGCCGGGGTCGCAACGGAAGTACGGCTCACCGATCCGATCGTCGGGCCGCACAAGTGGGATAGGTATGCGATTGGGGGGCAGCGCGGTGCCGTAGTAAATGTCGTGCATCCCTTCCAGCACGGCGTTCTGCCAACTGTTGACCTCCAGAATCACTTGGTTCGCGCGATCGAGCCATGTCTTGTTGTTCCCCACGGACGAAGAGGGGATCAGCGCGCCATCCGGCCTGATCCCGGCAACTTCAATGACCGCCGTATCGAGCGGCCCCAGGAAGCCCTGCCACGCCATGGGGGCAACCTGGCTCAGATGCATGTCGAAATATTCCATCTCGCCGCGATTGATCATTTCGCGGGCGATCGGATCGGAATTGTACGGCAGGCGGAATTCTATGCCGTCAGCCTTTGCGAGAGCGCCATCCAATTCCGGACCCGTCGAAGCGCCGGTCCATACGCGCACGCGAAAGGGATTGCCCGCCGCATGTTCCGCCTCGATCCGCGCCGCCAGCGCAAGCGGCACGGCCTTGGGATAACCCGAGCCGGTAAAGCCGCTCATGCCAACGGTGCTGCCTGAGGCAATACAGGAAGCCGCCGCTTCAGCGCTCATCAGCTTGGCGCGCAGGTCAAGACGTTCAATCCGCTCCACGGACGTCCTCCTCGGTGTCTGAACCGCATTCACTATAGCTTCGGCAGAGAAACGAAATTGTCTCAGGTCAAATGGCTGTCATAAGGACTGGCTCCGGCGCGTCTCGGAGACTGACGCGACCGCATCGAGATGCGCCTTGCGTCAGTGTCGGGCGGGAGCGAGGTTCACTTCGCCCGCGAAATGACAGGCGGCAATATGACCTGGTCCCATGACCTTTGCTGGTGGAGGCATCTCACAAACTGCTTGCGCGGCGGTACATCGCGTGCGGAACCGGCAGCCCGTTGGTGGATTGACAGGACTCGGCACGTCGCCGTTGAGCAGGATGCGCTGACGCGCCCGTTCCTGCTTCGGATCGGTATCCGTATCGCACTCAGGAGCGCCTGGGAATAGGAATGAGACGGTCTGTCGTAGCGCGCGCCGCTCTCGCCGATCTCCATCAGCCGCCCGAGATACATGACGTAGACACGCTGGGCTGCCTGCCGCACCACAGCCAGATCATGCGCAATGAGCAGACAGGCCCTTCCTTGCGCGCGACGAGCTTGGCGCCGATACGGCCGATCTCAACGGCTGCGCTCGTGGCTCGGCCGAAGGGAAGCGCGGATTGTCAAGGCTTGCCCCTCACGGTGACGCCGCCCGTGAGGGGCCATGGCTCTGCTGTGCCCTTTTGCCGAGATAGAGTTCCTGCATGACCGGCGACTGCTTCAACTGCTCGATGCTGCCTGAGGCCACGATGCGCCCGGAATTCATCAGGTAGCCCTGTTCGGCCACGGAGAGCGCAAGCCCGGCGTTCTGCTCGACCAGCAGCACCGCCGCGCGAAACTTCTCGCGGACGTCGATGATGATGCCCTGCAGCTCCGACACCAGCAACGGCGACAGTCCGAGCGAGGGTTCGTCAAGCAACAGGATGCGCGGTCTCGCCATCAGGCCGCGCGCGATGGCCAGCATCTGCTGCTGGCCGCCGCTGAGCGTGCCGGCCTTGGCGCCGCGCTTCTTCGCCAGGATGGTGAAATAGTTCTCCATCAGGGCGATGTCGGCCTCGATCGCATCCCTGTCCTTGCGGCAGTAGGCGCCGAGCAAAAGGTTCTCGCGCACGCTCATGTCGGCGAACACGTGGCGGCCCTCCGGCACCATCACGACGCCGAGCGCTGCCTTCTCGTCGGCATGCAGCGCGGTGACGTCGCGGTCGTCGAAGGTGACCGCGCCGCGCCGCGGCTTCACCAGGCCGGCGATGGACCGCAGCAACGTCGTCTTGCCGGCGCCGTTGGGGCCAAGGATGGTGACGATCTCATTTTGGTGGACCGCGAGCGAGACGTCCCGATTGACCGCCACGGGCCCATAGCCGGTATCGACATGCTCGACGACAAGCAGGCTCATGACGCGGCCGCCTTCCTGTCGGGGCCGAGATAGACCTCGCGCACCTTGGGATCGGCGAGCACCTCTGCCGGCGGGCCTTCCGCGATCTTGGTGCCGAAGTCGAGCACGACGAGGCGGTCGCAGAGATCGGCCATCATGTCCATGTCATGGTCGATGAGGCAGACGCCGATGCCTTGCGGCGGCAGCTGCGCGATGACCGCCGCGAATGCCTGGGCTTCGCTGTCGTTCAGCCCGGCGCCCGGCTCGTCCAGCAGCAGGAGTTCGGGCGAGACGCCGAGCGCGACGGCCAGCCCAAGGCGCCTCAAGCTGCCGAAGGGCAGCGATCCCGCAATCGCCCTGCCAAGCGGCGCCAAGCCGACAAAGTCGAGGATCGTGCCGGGCGAGGCCCAGCGGCCGCCTCCCCTCCTGCCCTGCTCCCAGGCGATCCGGACATTTTCGCCGACGGTCAGACCGGGGAAGGACATCGCCTGCTGAAACGTCCGCACCAGCCGCTTTCGCGCAATGCGATGCGCGCCGATATTGGTTATGTCCTGCCCCTGCCAGAATACCGTGCCGCCTGTCGCCGGATGGACGCCGGTGACGACGTTGAACAACGTGGTCTTACCGGATCCGTTGGGGCCGACGATGCCCACGACCCGGTCGGTGTCGATATCGAGATCGATGCCGTTGAGCGCGACCACGCCGCCGAACTGCTTGCGCAGACCTCTCACCTCAAGCGCGGCCATTCGAGCCTCCACCCTGCGTCTGCGTCCCGGAACCGCCGGTCAACGCGCAGTAGACGTTCTTGATGCCGGCGCCGACGCCGCCCGGCAGCAGAAGGATCACCAACAGCAGGCAGATGCCGTAGGCGATGCGGGAATCGACCGGATCGAGGTTCAGCACCTCGGGCAGGAAGTTGACGATGACGGCGCCAATCAGCGGCCCGTAGAGGTAGCGGGCGCCGCCCAGCATGACCATCAGCGCGAGGTAAAGGCTCGGGAACGCGCCGAACAGGGTCGGCGAGATGTGGCGCAGGTAATAGAGCTGCAGCACCCCGGCGAGGCCTGCGAACAGGCCTGAAACCATCAGCACGCCAAGCTTGTGCAGGTCGACATTGATGCCGACCGAGCGCGCCAGTTGCTCGTTCTCGCGGATCGCCCGCAGCGTGCGGCCATAGCGGGAAATGCCGATGAGATAGGTTGCCGCAAGCGCCAGGAAGAGCGCCGCCAGGACCAGGTAGTAATTGTTGGAGAGCTTGTCGAAATTGATGCCGGGCAACGGGGTCACCGACCCGACATCGAGGCCGGTCGCGGATCCGGTGAAGGTGCCGCCATTGGTCAGCACGATGACGAACAGGGCGCAGAAGCAGAAGGTGATGATGATGTAATGCTGGCCGCCGACCCTCAGCGTCGGCAGGCCGATGACGCCGCCGACGATCGCCGACAAGGCCATGGCGAATGGCAGCGACGTCCAGAAGCCCAAGCCGAGTTGGACGGAGAGGATGGCCGAAGCATAGGCGCCGACCCCCATCAGTGCCGCATGGCCGACCGACATGATGCCGGCCTGGCCGAACTGCAGACCGAGGCCGTAAAGTCCGATCGCCGTATAGAGCGTGGTGATGGCGATCGACAGAAACCGGTAGCCGAGGCCGAGCCAGGGCAATGCGATGAGCAGCACTGCCAGCAGGATCGCCGTTATCGCCTGCACGCTCGCCGGCAGGGGAACGGAAGCGTTGTCGGCGGTCAAAAGCGCGAGACGATGCGAGGCCCTGGTTCGGCCCGGCGCGGCGCCCGTCGTGCCGGCGCTGTTGTCGGTCACAGGCATCGACATCTCACGACGCCTTGGGGCCGAGCGTGCCGCCAAGCAGCCCCTGCGGCCGCAGCACCAGGATCAGGATCATCACGACCAGCGAATAGGCGTCGGTCCATTCCGGATAGCCGTAGCCGGCGCTCAAGCCGTCCACCAGGCCGAGCACC
>NZ_RZTO01000307.1:0-6552 GCF_003997225.1 Mesorhizobium sp. M2C.T.Ca.TU.002.02.1.1 | reverse complement strand
CCCCGGTGCAAAATGTCCGGGACTATGTCTATGGCAATCCCGTCCTGCTCGCCTGCGATCCGACACTGGGCCCGTGGCTGCCCTCGGACCTGATCGATGCCGTGCAGACCGGCGCCTTCATCCTGCCGGATGAACGGCCCCTCCCCGACGGGCTGGAGGCTTTCCTGAATGCAGGCCCGCCGCCGGTCCATGTCGGCTTCGGCTCGATAGCGGTGGCCAAAGAAGCCGGCAGCGCCGCCATCGCGGCGATCCGCGCCAAGGGCCTCCGCACGGTGCTCGCGCAGGGCTGGGCCGAGTTGGCCCTCATCGACGATGGCGACGATTGCTTCGCCGTCGGCGAGATCAATCAGCAGGCGCTGTTCGGCCGCGTCGCCGCCGTCATCCACCATGGCGGCGCCGGCACGACCATCGCCGCCGCGCGGGCGGGAGCGCCGCAGGTGATCGTGCCGCAGATCGGCGACCAGCCCTATTGGGCGCGGCGGGTGGCGGAGTTGGGCA
The DNA here is from genome assembly GCF_003997225.1 of Mesorhizobium sp. M2C.T.Ca.TU.002.02.1.1. Classification (NCBI taxonomy): domain Bacteria; kingdom Pseudomonadati; phylum Pseudomonadota; class Alphaproteobacteria; order Hyphomicrobiales; family Phyllobacteriaceae; genus Mesorhizobium; species Mesorhizobium sp. M2C.T.Ca.TU.002.02.1.1. The sequence goes on along the minus strand of NZ_RZTO01000307.1, from coordinate 6,054 downwards.
TCGGGGCCGCGCATGACGGCGCGGTGCCTACGGCGGCCTCGCTGTCAGCGGCGCTGGAGATGGCATTGGCGCCGAAGGTTCCGGCGCGTGCCCGTGCCCTTGCCGGCAAGGTTCGCGCGAATGGAGCCGATGTCGCGGCGAAATGGCTGGCGGACAGGATGAGGTGAAAGGCCTTCCAATATACCCCGAACGCTTTATGAATGGCCGTCGGGCGGCTCCACCCCAATCATCACGAGGCAATCTATGACTATTCGCGCTGTCGTCTGGGGCGAGAACATCCATGAGCGGACCAATGAGGTGGTCGCCGGCATCTATCCGGAAGGCATGCACGCGACCATCGCCAAGGCCCTGAACGCCGATAAGGCAATCTCCGCTTCGACCGCAACGCTGGAGCAGCCGGAGCACGGCCTGCCGGAAGCCCGTCTTGCGGAAACCGACGTGCTGGTCTGGTGGGGCCACAAGGACCATGGCGCGGTGGCCGACGAGGTGGTCGAGCGTGTCGCAAAGCGCGTCTGGGAAGGAATGGGGCTGATCGTGCTCCATTCCGGGCACTTCTCGAAGATCTTCAAGCGGCTGATGGGCACGCCCTGCACGCTGAAATGGCGCGAGGCCGGCGAGCGCGAGCGGCTGTGGGTGACGAGCCCCAGCCATCCGATCGCCGAAGGCGTCGGCGACTATTTCGAACTGGAGAACGAGGAGATGTATGGCGAGCAGTTCGCCGTGCCGGAGCCGCTGGAGACCGTCTTCATATCCTGGTTCCAGGGCGGTGAGGTGTTCCGCTCCGGGCTGACCTACCGGCGCGGCGCCGGCAATGTCTTCTACTTCCGCCCTGGACATGAAACCTATCCGACCTATCACGACGCTACCGTACAGAAGGTGCTGCGCAACGCAGTGAAGTGGGCGGTGAACCCACAAGGGTCGAATCCCGCCATCCTCAATGCGCCGAACGTGCCGGTCGAGAAGGCGCTGGAGCCGATCGAGGAGCGCGGGCCCAAGCTGCATGCGCACGGCGAGGCCGGCTTCCGCTAAAAAAGGCCCTCTCGGCTTCCGTTGGGATTGCGCGGAAACAGTGCCTGGGTCACATTCGCCTCACATTATTGAATCGAACCAAAATCGCTCAAAGGAGCAGAAAATGCGGCTTTTGATACTCGGCACCGGCTGGATGGCGCAGGAACATGCCCGCCGCTTCGGCGCCATCGAGGGCGTCGACATCGTCGGCGCGGTCGACGTCGATGCGGCTCGCGTCGGCGAATACGCCGACACCTACAAAATCCCGAAACGCTTCACCTCGCTGGAGGCGGCGCTCGACTGGGGCGATTTCGACGCGGTCGCCAATGTCACGCCGGACCGCATCCATCATCCGACCACCATGGCGCTGATTAACGCCGGCAAGCCGGTGCTGTGCGAGAAGCCGCTGGCCGAGAATTTCGGCAAGGCGAACGAAATGGCCGATGCGGCGGAAGCCGCCGGCATCGTCAACATGGTCAACCTCACCTATCGCAACGTCGCCGCGCTGCAGAAGGCGCGCCAGATGGTGCAGGCCGGCGAGATCGGCACGGTGCGCCATGTCGAGGCATCCTACCTGCAGAGCTGGCTGGTATCGAAATTCTGGGGCGACTGGCGCACCGATCCGAAATGGCTGTGGCGGCTGTCGCGCGGCCACGGTTCCAACGGCGTGCTCGGCGACGTTGGCATCCATATCCTCGATTTTGCCAGCTATGGCGCGGCGCTCGACATCGACCATGTGTTCTGCCGGCTGCGCGCCTTCGACAAGGCGCCGGGCAACCGCATCGGCGAATACCAGCTCGACGCCAATGACAGCTTCGCCATGACGCTCGATTTCGCCAACGGCGCCTTCGGCGTGGTGCATGCCAGCCGCTGGGCCACCGGCCATATCAACGAACTCAGGCTGCGCATTTATGGCGACAAGGGCGGCATCGAGGTGGTGCACAATCTCGACGGCTCGCTCCTCAAGGCTTGCGCTGGCGCAAATGTCGAGAATGCCAAATGGGAGGAGCTCGACGCCGGCACGGTACCGACCAACTACCAGCGCTTCGTCGAGGCGGTGAAGAGCGGCGTGCAGACCGAACCGACTTTCCGCCACGCAGCGGGCCTGCAGAAGGTGCTGGACCTTGCCGTGGTGTCGGATGAGAAACGGGCGGAGTTGAGGGCCCACGCGGATACGCAATGAGGTTTCGCGGGATGCAGGGAAGCGCTGCGTTCTACGGCGCCCCCCTCTGTCCTGCCGGACATCTCCCCCACAGGGGGGGAGATTAGCAGCTTCGCGGCTGCGCTCTTCCTTAGACTGGACGCTGACAATTGGCTTAGACGCTGATGATTGGCGAAAGCCGGCGCGACATCGATCTCCCCCCTTGTGGGGGAGATGGCCGGCAGGCCAGAGGGGGGCGCTGTCCCGCCGGCCTCACCATTTTTACTAAGAGTGATAGATCCCGACCGCCGCCGCAACCAGCGCTGCATTCCCATCGGCCACGCTGCCGTCCGGCAATTCCTTGCCGTCCTCCAGCCCGACCCGCGTCGACAACTTCCTTGCCGCCGCTCGCTCGACAAACGGCCACACGGTCGCGTTCTCGCCATGCAGCAATATCGAGCGGCGGATGCTGGCGCGCTCCAGCACCGTCTCGATGCCGTCGGCGACGGCGAAGGCCTGATCAATGGTCTGCTCGGAAATCTCGATCAGCACACGCAGCACCCGGCCGCCATGGTCGAGGCCGACCAGGCGCTCGGCATCGGCGACGGATGCCAGCCCCGCCTCGATGCCGATGCCGCGCTGGCGCAGGCTTTCCATGACGATCGGCGCCGCAGTCTCGCTGAGATTGACGGAGGCGTAGTCGGGCAGCTCGCGCCATCCGGAGATGGCGACCAGCGTGCGCAGATCGTCCTTCTCGATCCAGGCGCCGGTGGAGACGCCGATCAGCGTGCCCGGGCAGGCGCGGCGCAGTGCCGCGACCGTCCTGTCCATCGCTTCCGGCGCCAAGCTTTCTTGGCCATCGACGCCGCGCGCATGGACATGCAGTTCGGCCGCGCCCGCAGCGATCGAGGCGGCTGCGTCGCGCGCCATCGCCTCAGGATCGAGTGGCAATGCTGGATGGAAATCGGCGGGGCGGGCGCCGTTGATGCAGGCCTGGACGATCATCTTTGCGGCAATCCTGTTTCGGCTGGCGGGAGCCTAGCGCAGGGCAAGGATGATCGGAACGGATATGGCGAAGTCTCCTGACAGGCCGGACCTGCAAATAGAAAATCCTCCTGGCCCGACGGCCAGGGGGATAAGCGTTCCCCTTCGGTGGTCTCGGACTTGAAAGCCCGTTACGCCGGCACGCGCTTCAGCGCCTGCGCCATGCAGTGGATGCCGCCGCCGGTCTTGGAGATCTCGCTCATGTCGACAGCCGCGACCTCGAAGCCTTGCGCCTTCAGCTTCTCGATCAGCGTCTTGCTGGAGGTCGGCGCGATCACCCTGTCCTTGCCGAGCGACATGAAGTTGCAGCCGAGCGCCATCGTGTCCTGGAAGGGCACGTCGATGATCTCGTGGCCCTTGCCCTTCAGCCAGTCGACGATGCCGGGCTCGGTGCAGGCGAGGCAGACGGCGGTAAGCTTTTCGGCGATCGGCACGACCATCAGGTCGATATGGACGTAATATTCGTCGATGAAGGCAAGCCGCGTCTCCCAGCCTTCCTTCTCGAACCAGTCCTGCACCTGGCGGGCGCCTTCTTCCTGCGTGCGCGCGCCGCCGCAGCCGATCAGCACCACGCCCTCCTCGATGACGTTGAAGTCGCCGCCCTCGAAGGTGCCGGCCGTCACCATGTCGTAGATCGGGATGCCGAGCTTCTCATAGGTGCGGATGGCGGCGTAGTTCTCGCCGCGCCGCCACCAGTTGGCCATGGCGGTGATGAAGGCGCCGTAAGGCGTCATGACGCTGGAGTCGCGCGAATAGACCTGCATCGGCAGTTCCGGCGTCGGCTCGTGCCAGTGGATGTTGACGCCGAAATGCTCATAGGCCGCGACGAGGTCCTTGTGCTGCGCCTGGGCGATCTGGACGTTGCAGGGCGCCTCGCGCAGATGTTTCCTCGACAGGGAGCTGGTCGACAGGTGCCGCAGGAAATTGGGCGAACCGAGTAGCACGTCGGTCAGGACATCGGTTTCGTTGGCGAAGCCCCAGGCGGTGAGCGGCTTGGTGCCGCCATTGGGGTTGCGGCGCTGCAGCGAGAACGGCTCGGCGACGATGCGGTCATGGACGGTCATGGAGTTCTCCTCTGGAATGTTCTGTTGATGATCATGCGGTGGAAGCGGCCGGGATCCACCAGTCGCGCCCGCGCGGCGTGGTGACATATTCCGGCCAGCGGAAATTGATCGGCGGTTCGTAGTCGCAAAGCGGCGCGATCCAGTTCGAGCCGCCGACGCCGCCGCCGGTTCTCCTGACGAACTCATCCATGGCGGCGTCGCGCGCAGCCTTGTCTTCCAGCAGGCGCAGCGCGGTCAACGCGATCGTCTTGGCGGCGCAGGTGACCATCGGATCGATGGTGGCGGAAATGCCGCCCAGCGCATTCATCACCCACGCCGGATAGGTATGGCCCTTGGCCGCGCGCAGCGCCGGACGGGCGACGTAGAAGCGCGACGTCGGCGCGTGCCAGCTCATGTCGGTGTAGTCGTCGGAGGTGGAGTTCACCTGCGAGGGCGGCAGGTCGCGGCGCAGGATCGCTTCGGCCTCTTGCGGCGAAATCAGCCGCTCCAGTTCGTCGATGAAGGGATTCTCGGTCGCCTCGCCGCCGGCATTGACCTGGACCTCGCGGGCAATCGCCCTCGCCTCTTCGCTCCAGCGTGGAGCACCAACGGCGGAAAGCGCCTGATAGGTGATGTCGGCCATGGCGTGGTTGGCGAGACCGGGCCGCGACTTCGATACCCAGTGGCGCTCGTAGCGGCAGCCGCTCATCCTCGCAGCGGCTTCGGCGTTGCGGTCGAGCACGGCAGTGACCTGCTCGGCCATGCCAATGGTCGGCACGCGGATCATATACTGGATCTCGGCCAGGCCGGCCGGGAGATTGTCGGCGGTCGCCTGGCCTGCCGTCAGGATCGCCTCGCTGATCGACCAGCCGCCCTGATGCGTCAGCATGGAATCGCGCAGGGCCTTGGAGGCCATGTACATCATCATCAGCGCGTCGTTGGCGCCGGGCGCCCTGACCGCCGAATGCGCCTGCGGGATGGGTGCTGCGTCGCTTGCCGCGCGGGTCCAGTTCTCTGGCTCGTCGCAGACGAAGCGGTAGATCATCGAATAGGCGGCGCCGCAATGCGTGTCCCAGCGCGCCGTATTGCAGAGCGGCAGCATATAGAAGGGATGGAAGGAGATCATGCCGGCGAGGCCGTCATAATAGCCCTTTGCCGCGTGGATCGGCTTCGAGCCCCTCACCTTCTCCGCCGGCTCGCCGGTGAAGCGCAGCGTGCCCTTGATGCCGTGCTCCAGCATCGCCGCCTTGGTGGCGAGCAACCCGCCGAGGCTGCCGATGCCGAGACCCGAATGCGGATCGGTGTGGCCGCCTGCCTCAAAGCCCAGACCGGACCGCGGCCGCTTCACCGTCGCGGCGTCCTGGCAATTGCCGGGCACGGCGTCGTACTCGCCATACATGCCGATCACCGGCCCGTCGCCATTCGTCCAGTGGGCGCAGAAGGCGGTCGGCATGCCGCCCGAGCCTTCCTCGACCGAAAAGCCTTCGCGCTTCAGCCGCTCCACATACCAGGCGGCCGACTGGTACTCGCGCCAGGCGGTCTCGCCGAAGTCGAAGATGGTGCGTGTCCAGGCCGACAACAGCGGCTGGATGCTGTCGATCGTGGCAAGCGCGGTTTCCTGCGCCGAGGTCGTCACCGGTTTGTCCATGCCTCAAAGAAAGCAGTGAAGCGGCTCCTCAAAAAGTGATATGTTTTCCCGGCTCGTGCAAATTCGGTTCACCTGAGGTCTCTTGCGAATACCGTCCACGCAGGCGCTGCGCGCCCTCGACAGTTTTGCCCGTCACGGCAGCGTGTGGCGCGCCGCCGACGAGCTTCACC
>NZ_RZTO01000306.1:0-6502 GCF_003997225.1 Mesorhizobium sp. M2C.T.Ca.TU.002.02.1.1 | reverse complement strand
GACGGCCCTGAAGAACAACATGGAAAATATGGACAGCGGAACTTCCCGTCGTTTGAAGATCATTGGAGGGCGTGATGTGGTCCGATAATCGCGTTTCCGAACAGGATATCGGCCGTTTGCTGGATGGCGAATTGTCGCCGTCGCAGCGATCCGAGCTGCAAGCCCGGCTTGCCCGCGAGCCCGAACTGGCCGCGGCGGTGTTTGCCCACGCGCAGCGCATGGATGCGGTGCGCGATTCCCAGCCGCGGCGATTGTTTCCGCCGGGCGCGACCGTCGACAAGGCGAGACAGCTGGAACAGGCGCTTCGCCGCAGGCGGATGTTCGCCATGCTCAGGCTTCAGGTCGCCGCCGTCGCGCTGGTCGCGGTCGGTTGGTCGGCCAACTCGCTGACCGTGCCGCTTCGCCAGGGCGGCAAGACGGCGGATCAAACCTTCATCCTGGCCGCGCGCGATGCGCTGCGCGTCGCGCAGCTCAACGCGGGCCCCGAAAAGGGTGTCGAGCTCAAGCAGGACAAGATCCAGCGGCTGGTTGGCGCCGTCAACGTCAGCATGCCGACATTGCCCTCGTCATGGGCGGTCAAGGATGTCCAGGTGCAGCCCTGGAACGGACAGCAGAGCCTGGTCGTGACGGCCGATACGCCAAGCGTCGGGCGCATCACGCTTGTGGCCGCGCCGATGAACGGCGAGGACGCCGTTCCCCCGACGCCGGCCACCGACGGCCGCGTCCCGACGGTTTATTGGCAGTCGGGAGGCACGGCCTACGCGCTGATGGGATCGGCCGCGCCGGATCGGCTCGAAGTGGAAGCAAAGCAGATCGAGGTCGCCACGCGCCGCAGCGTTGCGCCCAAGACGAGGGGCTGATCGCGGCCGCCGGTTGCTGTGGAAGGGAAAGAATGCATCCGATGCTGGAGTTCCAAACCCGCCCCTGCCGCATGCCGCCGGATGGGCCCACGCGATGAACGTCCTGTCGTTCGAAAGGAGATACTATCCGTCCACCTGCCCGGTTTGCGCCAGGGTGTCCCTGGAAGCCGAGGTCACGGCCCGCAAGGTGGAGTTCCAGTGTGCCGCCTGCGGCGCATTCGAGATCACCTCGGCGGCTCGCGCCGCCATGAAGGGCCTGGCACGGGAGCACCGTCAATTGTGGCTGTCGCAAGCACGGCTGCGGGCTTCGACCCTCCCGCTGATCGCCTGCGCGAACGAGACGCCGCCACAGGTCACCGGTCCCCCGGATGCCCCGGATGCCCCGGGAAGGTGACCCGGGAAGCGCTGCGCGCGGGCGTTTCCCCTACGGCCCGGCATCTTGGCTTGGGGTTGCCGGGCCGTTTTCGCGCGAGAAGGCGATTGCGATGCGCAGATTGGAAGATTACGAGGAAGTCGCGCTGATCGGCTATCCCTGCGATGGAGACTACATCGCCGTGATGACGAATGGCGAGCAGGAGAACTGGCTGCTCGGCGGCGAGCTGTGCGGATGGAACGGCGCCGGCCTCGCCGACCAGGCGGCCGCCTTGCGCAGATATTATCCGCAGGGGTCGCGCCTCGTCCTGGCCACGATCGAGGGCGACGCCCTCGTTGCGATTCGGGACTGCGACACGGTCTCGGGCCTGGCACAGTCATCGACGACGAATGCGGAGCCAGGCGAGGGGCAAGCCGGTCCGGCCGAGGACGCGCGGCTCGCCGATTTCCGCGCCGCTGCGATGCTGCGCGATTCCGCGTCGATGGCCTTCGACCCGGCCACCGAAATGGCGCTGTCGGCGATCGCGGCACGCATGAAGCTCGCTCGCATGGAGGTGATCCGCATCGCGCTTCGCGAGTGGCTGGCGATGCGTGGAGCCGCGCGCTTCCCTCCTGATGAAGGCGCGCCATATGGCTCGGAGGCGCCGGACCGTTTCGGCTGACCGGATCGCGCTTCGAGTTGTCGGCGAGTAGCCATGCCCCAGCAATCGTCCGCAAAAAGGTTCGCTCTCGATCTCTATGAGCCGATCGATGTCCTGAAGCCCGTCGCTGCCGATCTGTGGATCGTCGACGGACCACGGATCGGTTTCGGCGTCGGACCGTTTGAATTTCCTTTCACCACCCGCATGACGGTCATACGGCTTCGCAATGGCGACCTGATCCTGCATTCGCCCGTGGCGCTGACGCCCGCGCTCCGGTCCGCGGTCGAGCTTCTCGGGCCGGTCCGCTTCCTGGTCGCTCCGAATTCGCTTCACTATTGGTGGCTGCCTGACTGGAAGGCGGTTTTTCCCGGCGCGGAAGTTCTGGCCGTGCGCGGCCTGCGGGAGCGGGCGAAGCGCCCGATCGCGGTGGACCGGCTGCTGGTGGGACGCGGCTCGCCCTGGCCGGCCGAAATCGACCTGTTGGTCGTGCGTGGCGACGTCCTCACCGAGGCCGTGCTGTTTCACCGGGCCTCGCGAACGCTGATCCTCACCGACCTGATCGAGAACTTCGAGCCGGGCCGGATTCACGGCTGGTTTTTGAGATTGCTCGTCAGGCTCGCCGGCGCGGCCGACCCGGACGGCAAGGCGCCGATCGACATGCGGCTGAGCTTCTTTCGCCGTCGTAAGGCTTTACGCTTGGCGGTTCACCAGATGCTCGCCTGGCAGCCGGAGCGCGTCATGATCGCTCATGGCCGCTGGTATGACAAAGACGGCGCCGCCGAGCTCAGGCGCGCGTTCCGTTGGGTCTTGTGACGACCCAATTTCGAGCCGCTACGCCTTGACCGCTTCGCTCGTCTCAGCCCTGCGCCGCCGGATCGCCTCGGCGATGAAGACGCGCGACAGCGCGTGGTAGAGCGGCTCGTTGGAGATGAGCCTCGCCGTGCCGTAGCCCAGCATCGCCGCGCACATCAGCGCGATCACATTGTCATGGTTGCCGGTCATTTCGAGGATGATGACGAAGGCCGTCATCGGCGCCTGCACGACGCCGGCGAAATAGCCGGCCATGCCGAGCAGCGCCGCGGTTCCCGTGGCCGTGCCGAAGACCAGGCCGAGCGTGCTGCCCAGCCCCGCGCCCACCGCCAGCGACGGCGCGAAGAGGCCGCCCGGAATGCCCGACACCATCGACAGGAGGCCGGCGGCGAATTTCTCGACGAAGAAGAAGGCCGGCAGCGGCGTGCCTTCGATCGCGCCGCGCGCCTGCACATAGCCGGTGCCGAATGTCAGCCCGCCGGACGCGACGCCGATTATAGCCACGGCGAGCCCGCAGACGGCGGCCACGGCCAGCGCGCGCGGCAGCGGCTGCAGCGCGTTCCAGCGCCGGATGCGGCGCATGACCTTCAATGCCAGCAGCGAGAACAACGCGCCGACACCGCCACCGATGATGCCGCAGGCGAGCACCAGCGGCCAGTCGGCGGCGAAGGCGACCGTGTCCTTGGCGACGCCGAAATAGGTATAGTTGCCGAGCAATCCGAGCGAGGCGAGGCCGGCCAGGATCACCGCCGTCAGCACCAGCCCGTTGGTGCGCGCCTCATAGGCGCGGCCCATTTCCTCGATCGCGAAGACGATGCCGGCGAGCGGCGTGTTGAAGGCTGCGGCGATGCCGGCGGCGGAGCCGGCCAGGATCAGTCCGCGCGCCTGCGCCATGCCGCCCCAGCGCGCCGCCTGCAACATCACCGAGGCGCCGACCTGCACGGTCGGCCCCTCGCGGCCGATCGAGGCGCCGCAGGCGAGGCCGACGATGGTGAGCGCGATCTTGCCCACCACCAGCTTGAGCGACAGGATGCGGCTGCGGTCGTCCTCGTCGCGCAGATGCCGCGCCGCGATCGCCTGCGGAATGCCGCTGCCTTGCGATCCCGGGAAGAAGGAATGCGCAAGCCAGGCGCAGAGCACGAACCCAAGCGGCGTCACGACCAGGGGCAGATAAAAGCGCCAGCCGCCGTCATTGCCCGTCATGACATGGAACACGGCCTGCGCGCGGTCGGCGAGCAGGGCGAACAGGACGCTGATCAGGCCGATCGAGATGGCGCCGGCCCAGAAGACGAGACGCGGCTGCCAGACGCGCCGCGATACCCACATGGCGTGTGAACGCCGCAGCAGACGGTATTTTCGCGATATGCCGACCATGACCGTCCTCTTGATAGTCACCCGCCCTAGCACACTTGCGGGATCGATCAACCCGTGAGGGCAGGGTCGGCGCTATGCTAGCAACGCCGAGGAACGCTGCTTGAGGAGATGCGGTTGGATAGCGGATAACCCGCCGGCGTACCGGCCGGCGGGAGAGATCGGCACGCGGAATAGGCGAGCTCACATCGCCATTTTCTCACATTCGGCCTGGGCCTTCTTGGTCGACGTATCGATCATGTAGGCTTTGCCCTTGGCGTCGGTGATCATCATCATGCAGTGCTTGATCGGCTTGGCCATCTTCATCATCTCGGCGCTCATCTTGGCGTCCGGCATCATGGTGCCCATGTGGCCGTCCGGCATGATCGCGGTGACCTGCCCGCCCTTCATCATGGTCATGGCGCCCATCGTGTCCTCGGCAAGGGCCTGCGAGGCGGAAAGACCGGCGAGGCCGGCGATGAGTGCGAACTTGATCGAGTGCATCTGAACAACTCCCATTGTTTGAGGGGCATGGTCGCCCTCTTCCGGTTCGCCGACACACCTCGATTGGTTACGCCAACACGAATATGTGATCGATTTTCAACCGACGATCGCGGCGGCCGACCTCCTTCCGCGCCGGCACGGGTGGGCGGCGCTCAACATTTGTTGACCTCTGTGCCAGCCGAAATCGCTATCGCTTCGCATCGGTCGGGACATAAAGCAGTCCGGTGCGGTTGGGGGGCCGGGCCGGCCGGGCCGCACGGCATCGACGCCGGCTTGATTGCGGATGGCTCGGGGCGGGGTATCGCTTCCTGCGCGACGGAACTGGCGGACAATTGGAACAGCATCTCTTTGCGACCGAGCGCGACCCGCGTCTCAAGCTGATCATCCCGGCAATCGTCGCCATCGCCTTCCTGATGGAACAGCTCGATTCCACCATCCTCACAACCGCTATCCCCGCAATCGCGCAAAGCCTCGACACGACCCCGGTCCGGCTCAATCTGGCGATCACCACCTACATCCTGACCCTGGCCGTGTTCATCCCGGTCAGCGGCTGGTTCGCCGATCGGTTCGGCGCGCGAAAGATCTTCGCGCTGGCGCTCTTCACCTTCACCCTCGGCTCGGTCCTGTGCGGCGTGGCCGATAGCGTCGGCATGCTTTTGGCCATGCGCGCGCTACAGGGGCTGGGTGGCGCCATGATGACGCCGGTCGGACGGCTGATCCTGTTGCGCTCCTTTCCGCGCAGCGGGCTGATCACCGCCATGACCTACATGACCTTGCCGGCGATCATCGGTCCCGTCATCGGTCCGCTGCTCGGCGGCCTTTTGACCACCTATGCCTCCTGGCGCTGGATCTTCTACGTCAACGTGCCGTTCGGCCTCATCGGCATTTTCGCCGCCTTGCGCTTCGTCGACGATTTCCACGAGGAAGACGCCCAGCCTTTCGACTTCGCCGGCTTCCTCATGGTCGGCGCCGGTGCCGCACTCCTGCAATTCGGCCTGGAGAATATCGGCAGGCCGGTCATTTCCTCGCTGGCGACCGTGCTGGTGCTGGCCGCATCGGTCCTGCTGCTTTTCGCCTTCGGCCGATATGCGCGCCGCGTCACCGCGCCGGCGGTCGATCTCACGCTGTTCCGCTTTCGCTCCTTCTGGGTCGGCACGCTCGCCGGGGGGCTGTGCCGCATCGGCCTCAACGGCGCGCCGTTCCTGTTGCCGCTGATGCTGCAGGTTGGCTTCGGCATGAGCCCGGTCACGTCGGGCTCGCTGACCTTCGTCGGCAGCTTCGGCGCGCTTCTGATGCGGCCGCTCTTGTCGTTCTTCCTGCGGCGCTTCGGCTTCAAGGCCGTGCTGAGCGGCAGCGCCTTGGTCGGCTCTGTTGCCGTGGCGGGCTTTGCCCTGCTCAGCGCCGACACCCCGCATTGGGCGATCGGCCTTTATGTCTTTTTCTTCGGCATCGTCCGTTCGGCGCAGTTCATGTCGTCCAACACGCTCTCCTATGCCGACCTGCCGGCGGAAAAGCTCAGCCGCGCCACCAGCCTCGGCGGCGTCCTGCAGCAGCTCAGCGTCTCGCTCGGCGTCTCCATCGCCGCCATGGTGCTCGGCCTCGTCTCCGGTGAGGTGCACGCGCCGACGGCGGACCAGTTCCACTGGGCGTTCCTGCTGACGGCGGTCATCCCGCTGCTTGCCATTCCGGGTTTCTTCTTCCTGCATCCGGAGGACGGCCAGCAGGTCAGCGGCCATCGCCGGCGGACGGAAAGTTAAGGCGGTGCCAGTCGAGGCTGCCCTTCTCCCACAGGGAGACTAGGAGATGCACACATCTTCTATGACTGGCGTGACTGATCAGGCCGAGGCTTGATTGCCACGTGGTTCCCCCAATCCGTCGCTGCTTCGCAGCGCCACCTTTCCCCCCTCCGGAGGGAAAGGAAGGGCGCCTTTCCTCTCCCCCGTCGATCGGGGGAGAGGTGGCTCG
>NZ_RZTO01000305.1:0-6563 GCF_003997225.1 Mesorhizobium sp. M2C.T.Ca.TU.002.02.1.1 | reverse complement strand
ATGTGGACCCGAACACGGTGCAGCAACGGCCGATAACCGCATTCGCCGCCTTGCCGGGGATTGAGCTCAGGCAGGCCTATTGCGAATGGCGGGGAAGCTGGCTTCACGAAGTCGGCCTCGACGGCGACCTGTCGCTGAAGGCGAAAAAGCGCGAAGCGGTCCTTAGGCTGCTCGCCCCCGCCCTCGAGGCTTCGCTCGGATCGGCCAGACAAGGAAATTGACAGTCGACAGATTTACGGAACTTTGGAATTGGAATTCTGAGACCAGGCTGCCGACATCCGGCAATTCAACGGCCATTCGATCCGGCCGGTCATCGCAAGGGCCATTCCATTGCCGACAGTAAGCGTGATCATTCCGGTGAAGGACGGCGCGCAATATGTCGGCGAGGCCCTGCAAAGCATGCTGGACCAGGATCTGACGGATATCGAAGTCATCGTCGTCGACGATGGATCTTGCGATGACAGCGCAGCGATTGCGACGTCGATCGGCGACCGTGATAGCCGGGTCAGAGTTGTCGCCAACAGCGGCAAGGGGATCGTCGATGCGCTGAACATGGGGATTGCACTCGCGCAGGCTCCTCTTGTGGCGCGCATGGATTGCGACGATGTCTCGCTGCCCGACAGGTTGCGCCTGCAGGTCGCGTGTTTCGAAGCGGATGCCGATTTGCAGCTGCTCGGTACGGCGGGATTGCAGATCGACCGGGACGGAAAGCTGTTGAGGCCGATCGGCGTGCCTACCGGCAACGACCCGTTGCGGGAAGCGCTCGCCAGATACAATCCCATGCTTCACCCGACGGTGATGTTCCGGACCGAGGCCGTCCGGCGCGCGGGAGGCTACCGCCACGCGTTCACCTATGCCGAAGACTACGATCTATGGCTGCGGCTTTCCGAGACGGGAAAACTGGCCAACATGGAAGTGCCGCTCGTGAAGCTGAGATCGCACCCGGGACAAGTATCGCGCGTGAAGCAGGACCAGCAAAAGGCGGCCGCGGCATTGGCCAGGCAGTCGGCGCTGTTGCGCCGCTATCGCGCCGAGCCGTTCGACGCGAACGGCCAACCCGCGCAGGCCATCGCAGGTTTTCTGGCATGGCGCGCCGCCACGGGGGTCGGCGTCTCCAGACTGGAAAGACGCGACATCGAGTTGCTGTTGCGAACCGCAGGCATACCCATAGCCGTCACGTGCAAGCTGCTGTTGCTCGCGGCTGTCGGCGCCCCCTCTTTCAGGACGCTCGCGCTCGGACCTCGACTGGCCTGGCGCAGGATGATCGCGCGGCCGAACTGAGCGGCCCAGCGGATGCGACCTGTCGTCGATCTCACGAGCATGGCGCGATGCTCGGATCCGGCCGCCCCTGGTCCGCGTGCAGCGGCATCACAGTCACAACCGCGGTGGAAGGTCATGGACGATCGGCCGCCCACGGCCCGGTCCGTGTTGCTGGACGGCCAGTGCCATTCAGTTTAGCTTCCTTTCGCCGCACGATCGGTGGTGAATTTCGAGGGAGATGAAACCATGACTCTGCCAAGCGACGCTCTCAAGGACGCGATCGGCCAGACGCGGGACAAGTGGGGATGGTTCGTGGCGCTTGGCGTGTTGCTGCTGATCTTCGGCGGCATCGCTTTCGGCAATTTGTTCATCGCCACCGTCGCCTCGGTCTATGTCGTCGGCTGGCTGATGCTGATGGCCGGCATTATCGAGATCATCCATGCCTTCGGGGTCAAGACATGGGGGCGTTTCTTCTACTGGCTGTTGAGCGGCCTGCTCTACGCCGTCGCCGGCTTCTTCGCCTTCGACAATCCGCTGCTCGCCTCGGCGGTGCTGACGCTGCTGTTGGCCATCGCGCTTGTCGCTTCCGGGCTTTTGCGGTCCTGGGTGGCCTTCAGTCACCGGCCGCAGCAAGGCTGGGGATGGCTGCTCGCGGCCGGCATCATCACCATTCTGCTCGGCCTGATGATCGCCATGGGCTGGCCGGTGAACAGCCTCTGGGTGCTTGGCATATTCCTGGCGATCGACCTGGTGTTCCAGGGTTGGAGCTTCATAGCCATCGGGCTGGCGCTGAAGCGGTAAGCCTCCCTCAGTCGACGTTGAGAAGTGTGACCGCGACAAGCGCCAGCGCAATGCCCAGATATTGCGCTCTGGAGACCTCTTCCTTGACGACGAGCGCGCCGACAAGAACCGCATGACGATGGTCAGGCTACGGCCACTGCCGGTCTAGAACGTGATCTCGGCGTCCAACTGCGAGAGCGGGCGCACGCCCGCCAGCAGCGCCCTCGCCTCGGCCTCGTCGTTTTTCATCTGCGCCACCAGCGCGTCGAGACCATCGAATTTGAGCTCGGGGCGCAGGAAGCCGAAGAACGACACCTCGCAGGTCTCTCCGTAGAGATCGCCGGAAAAATCGAAGACGTATGTTTCGAGCAGCGGCGCGCCATTGTCATCAACGGTCGGACGCCGACCGAAGCTGGCGACGCCGTCATGAAGCGTGCCATCGGCGCGACGGAAACGGACGGCATAGATCCCTTCCTTCAAGGCCGCTTCCGGCGAAAGCCGCATATTGGCGGTCGGGAAGCCGAGAGTGCGACCAAGCTGCTGGCCGCCGATCACCTCGGTCTCGACGGTGAAACGGTAGCCGAGCAGTCCGGCGGCCTCCTCCACCTTGCCTTCGGCAAGCAGTTCCCGGATGCGGCTCGACGAAACCACCTCGGCGCCTTCATCGCGGAAGGCGTCGACCAGCGTCACGCCGAAGCCGTGCCGCTCTCCGGCCGCCATCAGAAAGGCCGGGCCGCCCTGGCGGTCCTTGCCGAAATGAAAGTCGAAACCGGTGACGGCGTGGCGGATGCCAAGGTTCTTCTCCAGCACATCGGTCACGAAAGCCTCGGGCAAAAGGGAGGCAAAATCGCGGGTGAACGGCTGCTCGACCAAAGCGGCAAAGCCAAGTCCGGCGAGCAGCCGCGCCTTCATCGGCGGCGGCGTCAGCACGAAGAGCGGCACTTGTGGCCGGAACACCTTGCGCGGATGCGGCTCGAAGGTGAGCACCAGGGCGGGCACGCCGCTGCGGCGGGCCTCAGCCAGCGCGCGCTCCAGGACGGACTGGTGGCCGCGATGGACCCCGTCGAAATTACCGATCGCCACGACGCCGCCGCGCAGATGCGCGGGCAGCGGCGCGACCGCCGAAAGACGTTCGAAGGCTTGCTTCATGTCGAGGCGCCCGTCATGGCCAGACCACCAATCTATTGCAGACGCGGAATGACGGCGACCGGCCGGTAGCCGTGCTTTTCAAGGAAGCCCGCCAGCCTTTCCGGATCGGGGCGGAGCGGATCGCCATAGTCGCGAGCGTGGATGCCGCCTGAGACGTAGAGCACATCGAAACCGTTGTCGGCCGCGCCCTTGACATCGGTCATCATGCCGTCGCCGATGGCGAGAACCTCGCTGCGCTCGACGGCGCGGCCGAGAAGGCCGGCGACCTCCTTCATGGCGACATCGTAGATCGGCGCGAAGGGCTTGCCGGCAATCAACGTGCGGCCGCCCAGTTGGGCGTAATCGCGCGCGAGCGCGCCGGCACACCATATGGTGCGCTCGCCGCGCTCCACCAGGATATCCGGATTGGCGCAAATGAACGGCAGATTGCGGGCCCGCAGCCGCTGCAGCAGCTCGGCATAGTCGGAGGGTTTCTCGACCTCGTCGTCATAGAGGCCCGTGCAGACGATGCCGGAGGCCTCGAACTCCTCGACGAGATCGACGTCGAGCCCGTCATAGAGGGTGAAATCGCGCTCCGGGCCGATGTGGAAGATCTTCCTGGGTCCTTCGGCGATCAGGTCGCGCGTCACGTCGCCGGAGGTAACGACCCGGTCACAGGCGTCGGCGGGAACACCGATGACCTTCATCTGGGCAATGACGTCGGCGCTGCGGCGTGGCGAATTGGTGATCAGCACGACAGGCACCCTGGCCGCGCGCGCCCTTGCGAGCGCGGCGGCAGCGGCCGCAAAATGCCATTCGCCATTGTGCACGACGCCCCATACGTCGCACAGGATGGCGGCGTAGCGCCCCGCCAGATCGTCAAGCGAAGCGATGATGTCGGGCGAATCCGCCATGCCGTGTCCCTGATTTCGATCATGAAGCGCGTCGCGCCGAAGGTCGCCGCGGTCGGCCCCGCATAGCCGAAGCGCCTCATCCTGTCACCAGCTTTCCGGACCTGCCCTTCCGTCAAGCGCCGACAGGCGACGAGCACCAGCCGTGGGCGGACCGCCGCTTGCACAGGGTTAATGCCCTGTCAAAGGACCGCGCGATCTTGATGCCTTCGAGAGGACTGAAATTTAACGATTTATGATCATGCTAAAACGGAACTCTAGGATCTTGGCGGGGGCTAAGGCATTGATCCGGAAATTCCTGCGTGACAGACGAGGCAACTATGCCTTGATGACGGCCATCACGATGATACCGCTGATGGGCGGCGTCGCCATTGCCGTCGATTACACCGAATTGGTGCGGGAGCGGCAGGAGACGCTGAACGCGCTGGATGCGGCCGGCATCGCGACGGCACAGCAGATCGTCGCCGGCGCCAGCGACACCGACGCCAAGGCCTACGCCAAAACCTTCTTCGAGGCCAATCTCAGGCACGTCCTTCCGGCGAATACGACGCTGACGGTAACCCTGCCGAACAATAATGCGGGCGGCGGCACGCTGGTACTCGAAGCGAACCTGAAGTACCAGCCCTACTTCCTGCCGGCTGCGGTCGCGCTGCTCGGCGGAACACCCGGCCAGACGAACCTCGCCTTCTCGGCCAAGTCCGAGATCCGCCTCAAGAACACGCTGGAAGTGTCGCTGGTGCTCGACAATTCGGGCTCGATGAACGATATCAGCGTCTCGAACAAGGTGCGGTTCGACCTCTTGAAAAGCGCCGCCAAGCAGCTCGTCGACCAGTTGTCCGGCCAAGCGCAGATGATGAAGCAGGTTTCCAAGCCGGTCCAGTTCAGCCTCGTGCCGTTCGCTGCCTCGGTCAATGTCGGCCCCGCCAATCAGGGCGCGGCATGGCTTGATCCGTCAGGTATTTCGCCAATCCAGCATGAGAATTTCAACTGGGGAACCATGACCCAGGCGCTCAATGCCAACAGATGGGCGGAGCAAGTCGGCAACGTCTGGTATGCGCGCGGTTCGCTGTGGGGCGCTCAGCAAAATCTACCGTTAACGCGCTTTTCAGTCTTCGATCAGATGACGCGCGTTACCGCATGCAGTTCAAAGGATTGGAGCGGCAATTGCACGTCCAACGCGACATTCACCTATGGCAAAGTCGCGAGTTGGGGAGGCTGTGTCGAGGCGCGACCTTATCCCTACAACGTCAGTGATGCTCCCGCCTCGTCGGCAACACCGGCCACGATGTTCGTGCCGATGTTCGCCCCGGATGAGCCTGGCAACCAATGGACGCTTTCAAGCGGTTCGGTCAAAACGTTCGGCATGCTCAACAGCTGGTGGGATGACAACGATGCAACTACCTCCACCAACCAAGCCTTACAATTAGCCCGGCAGAAGAACATGGCGAAGTATTTCGTCCCGGCCCCGCTCAACAAAGCTGCCTTGCCTGCGCCAATCGACGGCGGACCGAACTATAGCTGCACCACAACAGCAATCACCCCGCTCACGGACGTCTCGAACGCCACCGGCTTGACCGCCATCAAAACCGCCATCGACGGCATGGTCGCCGTCGGCGCCACCAACGTGCCCGAAGGCATGGCCTGGGGCTGGAGAACCCTTTCCAGCACAGCTCCTTTTACAGGGGGCCGATCCGAAACGGAAAAAGGCAACGACAAGGTCTTGATCGTGCTCACCGACGGGGCCAACACCTACTACACACCCAGTTGGTTCCGCGCCAATGACTATCCCCTGAACAGGTCAAGCTATTCCGCTTACGGTTACACGGGCGTCGGCTACAACGGCACCGGCACCACCCGCCTGTATATGAACACCGACTCAAACGTCAGTAAGACGACATATACGGAAGCGAACTACACCACGGCGATGAGTCAGCAGTTTGCGACGCTGTGCGACAACGCCAAGGCTGCCAATATCATCGTCATGACCATCGCGCTCGACCTCGATTCGAAGAACACTGCCGAGGCGGCGCAGATGGCAGCCCTGAAGACCTGCTCGTCGGATTCGCGTTTCCGCAAGGATCCGACCGACCCGACCAAGCCGGCGAAGCTGTTCTGGAATTCGACCGGCGCAACGCTGTCGGACGACTTCAAGGCGATCGGCAACGAATTGTCGAACCTTCGCATCGTCAGCTGATCTGCTCGGACAAATGATCGACGACGCCCGCTCGCAAGGCGGGCGTTTTTCGTCGCGCGGCATGGCCGCGGTCAGTTGGCTTGGTTAGCGCTTGGTGAAGCCGCCGTTAAGCAATCGAGCGGTTTGCCAAACCGGTCCTTCAGCGTTTTGTGGAAGTGTGGCCCGGCGAAAATCCGTCGGCGGGGGGCCGCTTCAAGTACAATGCGCAAATTCTGGCATCAATTCTGCCGTGACCGCCGCGGCAACTATGCGCTCATGACAGCAATCGCCATGGTGCCGCTGATGGGGGC
>NZ_RZTO01000304.1:0-6564 GCF_003997225.1 Mesorhizobium sp. M2C.T.Ca.TU.002.02.1.1 | reverse complement strand
CAGCGTCAACCCCGCCTTCTTCGCTTCCTCGCGCAGGAACGGCAGTCCGACCTCGATCACGTCGCGCGGGTCTTCCGCCACCGGCCGCCACACGGCGAGCCCGCCGGCGATGTCGACATCGACATGGTTCATGCTTTCGAGCGTGATCGCGCCCTGATAGCCGATGTCGGCGATCGCCTTCATGCAGGCCGCCCAGTTGAGCATGCCGCGCCCCGGCACGCCGCGATTGGCTTCCGACACATGCACATAACCGAGATAGGGCGCTGCCGCCTCGAAACCGGAAGCAAAACTCTCCTCCTCGATATGCATGTGGTAGGTGTCGAGATGGATGAAGATGTTCTCGGCGCCGACCCGCTCGATGATCCGCGCCGCGTCGATGCCGCGGTTGATCAGATGCGTCTCGTAGCGGTTGCAGGGTTCGATGCCGAGCTTCAGGCTGCGCGACTTCGCAGACTTCGCCGCGCGTTCGAGGAAGCGGCACATGCCGTCGATCTCGCGCTGCGTCGGCGCCCGGCCGGTGGTCTTGCCGATCGTGCCGTAGGTGACGCCGCCCAGCGCTTCGGCGCCCACCTCGTTGCAGACCTTGAAGGCCGGCTGGAGGAAATCGAGCGCTTCGTCCGGCCGCTCGACCACGTCAAGCGCGCGCGGCAGGCCGAGCGAGGGGATGAGCTCGACGCCATAGTGGCTGGCGAAGCCGCGCGTGCGCTTGGTGTCGATCTCCTCGGGACGCAGCAGCGGGATCTCCATCAGGCCGATGCCGAGCTCCTTCAGCCTGTCCATCTGCGGCTCGATGCGGGCGAGGTCCCAGACCGGAGCGATGGCGAAAGTGTGCAGTCCGAAGGTGTTCATGTCAGCCTCGTTGTTCATGCGCCGCCGCTGCGGCCGTATCGCCGCCGCCGACGATGCGGCTGACGACTTCGTTCATGTTGGTGTTGGCGGTGACGAGATCGGCATCCGCCCGCCCGTGACGCAGCACCACGATACGGTCGGTGACCGACAGCACGTCGTTCAGCCGGTGCGAGATCAGGATGACGGCGATGCCTTCCGACTTCAGCCGCCGGATGAGGTCGAGCACGCTCTGCACCTCGCGCACGGCAAGTGCTGCCGTCGGCTCGTCCATGATGACGAGCTTGGGATTGAAGGTGAGCGCACGCGCGATCGCCACGGTCTGCTGCTGGCCACCGGAGAACGAACCGACCGACCGGTTTATCGACGGCAGATGCGCGCCCAATCGCTCGATCATCTTCGACGCCTGGCGATCCATCTCGCTTTTGTCGACGAAGCCCGGGAACAGGCCGAGCAACTTTTTCGTCGGTTCGCGTCCAAGAAAGATGTTCGAGGCCACATCCTGCTGCTTGGCGAGAGAGAGATCCTGGTAGATCATCTCGATGCCGAGGCGCCGCCGCTGGCCGGGATCGAGCGCCAGTATGTCCTTGCCGTCGAATTCGATCGAGCCGGTGTCGGCCCGGTAGATGCCGGTGATGGTCTTCATCAGCGTCGACTTGCCGGCGCCGTTGTCGCCGACCAGCCCGACCACCTCGCCGGCCGCGACCGAGAGGTCGACGCCATGCAGAACGTCGACGGCGCCGAAGCTTTTGCGGATGCCGCGTAGCGAAAGCAGGGTCATACGCGCGACTCCTTCCGCACCTGGTACTGGTCGATGAAGACAGCGAGGATCAGCACCGCGCCGATCGCCATCTGCTGATAGTAGGATTGCACCGCAAGCAGCGTCAGACCGTTCTGCAGCACGCCCATGATCAGCGCGCCGATCATCGTGCCGAGGATCGAGGCACGGCCGCCGAACAGATTGGTGCCGCCGATGATCGCTGCCGTGATGGCGGTGAGCTCGTAATTGATGCCGGCGGTCGGGTCGCCGGCATTGACGCGGGCGGTGAAGAGCAGGCCGGCGAGCCCGGCAAGCGCGCCGGAAAGCGTGTAGATGATGCGGCGGTGGTGCTCGACGCGGATGCCGGCCGCGCGGGCAGCGCCTTCGCTGTCGCCCAAGGCCAGCGTATGGCGGCCGAAGCGCGTATAGGCAAGCACCGCATGCGCCACGATCGCGGTGAGCACAAAGATGATGACCGGCATCGGGATGCCGAACGGCCGGCCCTGGCCGATATAGACGATCTCGGGCGGCAGTCCGTAGATCGCCCTGCCCTGCGAGATGACCAGCGCCAGGCCGCGCGCCAGGCCCAGCATGCCGAGCGTTACGATGAAGGCCGGCACGAAGGCGCGGGTGACCAGTTGCCCGTTGATGTAGCCGGCGATCGCGCCCGCGAGGATGCAGGCGATCACCGCGAAGACCGACGGCCAGCCGAGATTGACCGCCACGAAAGCGCCGGCGACGCCGGCCAGACCCATCACCGAGCCGAGCGACAGGTCGAGCCCGCCCGAGCCGATGACGAAAGTAGCGGCAATCGCCAGCACGCCGATCGTCGAGGTCGCCAGCAGGATGTTGAGGAAATTGCTGAGCGACAGGAAATAGGGCGACAAAAGCGCCATCGCCGTGCTCAGCGCCAGAAGCACCACCAGTGACTCCAGCCTGATGTGGAGCCTTTCGACGGATGCGCGTTGCACCCGAGCCCAGAAGCCGGGCTGCGTCATTTCGGAAGCCATTTTTCCACCCTTCGGGTAGGGAGTAGGGCAGTAAGGCAGTAGGGAAGGCAAGGAAGATGAGGAAGACCGGTTGGAGAAGCGCAAACCATCGCTTTCCCCCTACTCCCCTACTGCCTTACTCCCCTACTCCCTTCCTTCTTCACTTCACATATTGCAGCATCGGCTCCTTGCCGGCGTCGATCACGTCCTTGGTCAGCACCAAAGTCGGCACCGCGATGCTGTCCTCGACCTTCTCGCCGGCCAAAGCCTTCTTGACGTTCTCGACCGCCTGCTTGCCGACCAGATAGGGGAGTTGCGCCACCGAGGCGTTGAGGCGGCCTTCCTTGATCGACTTCACCGCGTCCGAATTGCCGTCGACGCCGATGATCGTCACCTGCGGCCCTTTGCCGGCGGCGTAAACCGACTCCACCGCGCCAAGCGCCATGCCGTCATTGGCGCAGAAGATGGCGACGAGATCGGGATGCGCGGTCAGCGTGTCGGTGGCGATCGAGGCGGCCTTGCCGCGATCCCAGTCACCCGGCAGCGAGGCGACGATCTCGAGGCCCGGTGCCAGTTCCTTCAGCTTGTCGGCGAAACCCTTGGCGCGCTTCTCGCCGGTGATGTTACCGGAGAGGCCTTCGATGACCAGCACCGGACCCTTGGCGTCCTTGCCTAGCTTGTTGGCGAGATATTCGGCGCCCTGCGCGCCGGCGGCGATATTATCGGAGCCGATGTGGAAGGTGACCTTGACGCCCTCCTTATCGAGCACCGCCTGGTCGAGATTGTTGTCGAGGTCGACGATCTTGATGCCGGCCTCCTGCGCCGACTTCAGGCAAGGCAGAAGATTGGTCGAGTTGATGGCGGCGGTGATCATCGCCACCGGCTTGCGCTCGAGCATCGTGTTGCAGAGATTGAGCTGCGGCTCGGCCGCCTGGTCGCTCTCGGCCGCCTGCTGGAAGTACTTCACCCCGGCTTCCTTTGCGCCGTCCGCGACGCCCTGCGCCATCGCGCCCCAGAACGGATTGGCCAGCGTCTTCATCAGCACGCCGTATTCCCCGTCCTCGGCCTTGGCGGCGCCGACGGCGGAGAACGCAAGCGCGATGCCCACGGCAAGTGTAAATCGATTTATCTTCAAGAAAGGCGATATCATTCGATCCTCCGTTGATCCTTGGCGCCGGATGCCTCGGCCAGGGCCGGCGCATGCTTCCGTTCACGACAATGGGGGCTGTTGTCGGTCTCCTCCCCCGGGATGCGGGCCGTTGCCTGGCGAGCCAACGGATTCCCGCATCAACACCTGGCAGGGTTCGAGCCGCGCCGTGGGTGGTCCCACGGCGCCCTCGACCCTGCGAAACAAAAGGTTCATCGCCTCGCTGGCGATCTGGCGCACCGGCTGCACCACGGCCGCGATCGCGGGCCATGTCACCTGCATCCATTCCGCATCGTCGAAGCCGACCAGCGAGATGTCGTTCGGGCAATGCCAGCCGCGCCGGCGGAACTCGGACAGCGCGACAAGCGTGCCCTTCAAAAGCAGCGAATAGACGGCGGTCGGTCGCTCTCCCCTGGCAAAGTAATCGCGCAGCGAAGCCCTGAGCGGCTCGACGCTGACTTCCGAGGTGATGACATCGATGCGCACCGACGGGTTGAGCGCCAGCGCCTGGGTGCGAAACCCGTCCAGGCGCGCCCGCACCGTCGCCGCCTGCTCGGCAAGGCCGATGACCAGTACATGGCTGTGCCCATTGCCGACCAGCATCCGCGCCACTTCGGCGCTGGCGGCGGCGCTGTCGGCCGATACCGTATCGAAAGCATCGTCAGACAGGACGCGGTCTATCAGCACGCCGGTCATGCCGTTGGCTTTCATGAAGGCGGCCGCCGGCCCGTGCTCATTGCGGACTGGTGCCAGCACCACGCCGGCAACACGCCAGTCATGCATGCGGGCAAGGATCTCCTTCTCGCGCGCTTCCGATTCACGGCTCGACGCGGCGACCAGCGTGTAGCCGCGCTGCTCGGCAAGGCCTTCCAGTTCGGTGACCATCGAGCCGAAGAACTCGCTTTCGAATTCCGGCATGATGGCGCCGATGATGCGGCGTTTGGCGCGGCGCATATCGGAGGCTAGAGGATCGACGCGGTAGCCCAGGCGTTCGACGGCATCGAAGACGCGCTGCGCGTTTTCAGGCTTCACGGTTGTGACGCCGGCCAGCACCTTGGAGACGGTGGCTGCCGACACGCCGGCATGGCTTGCCACGTCGTGGATCGACGGACGCCGCTGCCGAACTTCCTGTTGCGCCATTGACCTCCTCCCGAGGGCAGGCAGCCGATTTTGCTGCCTCGCTAATCTAATCGATAAATCGATTTTTCGTTCTTGTAAATCGTTTCACCGGGAGTAAGACTGGAAAGATGCGATTGACGCGATCCAATCGTGTCCCGGGAGGAAAACATGTCCGACAAGACCTTGCCGCTGGTGATCAGCGCGCCCGAACCACGCACGCTCGACCTGATCTTCACGCCGCCGCAACTGGCGCTGTTTCGCAGGGAATATCGCATTGTCGAGACAACGCCGGAAGGCCTCGCAAAGTTGCCGCCGGATGTGCTTGCCGAAGCGCGCTACATCGTTGGCCAGCCGCCCATCGCCTCGGAAACGCTACAGAAAATGACGGCGCTGCGCTGCATCTTCAATGTCGAGACCAACCTCCTCAACAACATGCCCTATGAGACACTGTTCGCGCGCGGCATCCATGTCGTCACCACGGGCCTGGTCTTTGCCGAACCGGTGGCCGAGCTCGGCCTCGCCATGGCGCTGAACCTCGCGCGCAACATCGTTGATGCCGATCTCGCCTTCCGGCGGGGCGAGGAATTGTGGGGCGGCGACGGCAACCAGACCGCGCGCCTGCTTTCGGGTGCCGATGTCGGCATCATCGGCTTCGGCGATCTCGGCCGCGCCCTCAACCGCCTGCTGACCGGCTTCCGCACCCGCACGAAGGTCTACGATCCGTGGCTGCCGCCGTCGATCCTGGTCGACAACGGCGTCGAGCCGGCCTCGCTGGACGAGGTGCTGTCGCAAAGCGATTTCGTATTCGTCGTCGCTTCCGTCACCAGCGAGAACCAGGGTTTTCTCGGCGCCGATGCTTTCGCCAAGATGCGCAAGGGCGCGGCCTTCATCCTGCTCAGCCGCGCCGGCGTCGTCGATTTTCCGGCGCTGATGAAGGCTGTGAAAAGCGGCCACATCGTTGCGGCGAGCGACGTCTTCCCGGAGGAGCCGCTGGCAAAGGACCATCCCGTCCGCGCCCTCCCCGGTTTCCTGCGTTCGGCGCATCGCGCCGGCGCGCTCGACATCGCCTTCAAGCGCATGGGCGACATGGTGCTGGAGGACATGGACCTCGTCGACCGCGGCCTGCCGCCGTTGCGCTCCAAGCGCGCCGAGCGCGAGACGGTGTCGCGCATGCGCTCCAAGCCGGTCGACAGGAACTGAGGCTGGCTCGACCCCACCGACCAGCCAGCGCGCGCGTGTTCGGAACCGGCTTGATCGTTCGCTTCCGCGCCCGAACCATGAGCAAACTCGGTTTCGCCGCGGTTGCAGGGTGGGTGCGGCAGCTGGCAGCCAAGTAAATCATCCCTTCCGATTGCGGTCTTCGACAATTCAACGTGATCGTTGACAAGGGTGCCATTTCAGCAATAAGTTCGGTGACAGAACGAATTAATCAGGGGCCCGATGTGAGCGACCTGCCGCGCATTTCCCGACAGTTCTCGCAGCGCTCCGTCATGGAGGCGATCGTCCAGGGCGGGCCCATATCGCGGGCCTCGATCTCCAAGCTCACCGGCCTGTCGAAGCAGACGATCTCGGAAATCGTGCGCGGCCTCGAGCAGGAAGGCTGGGTGCAGGAGACCGGGCGCACCAGCGGCCATGTCGGGCGCACCGCCGTCACCTACGAGCTTGTCCACGACGCCGCCTACATCATCGCCGTCGACCTGGGC
>NZ_RZTO01000303.1:0-6593 GCF_003997225.1 Mesorhizobium sp. M2C.T.Ca.TU.002.02.1.1 | reverse complement strand
GCATAGGTACCGGTCTGGTCGTTCATTGCGGCACCTAATGCGAATGGCGGGGGATGCCGGCATCGCGGCGCCCGACAAGGAAATCGAAATCGCAACCCTGGTCGGCCTGCAGGACGCGCTCGACATAGAGGCTCTGGTAGCCGCCCTCGGGCGGCGCCGGCGGCTTCCAGTCGCGGCGGCGGGTGGCAAGCTCCTCTTCGGAAACCAGCAATTCGAGACGCCGGCCGGCCACGTCGAGATCGATGAGATCGCCGTCGCGAACCAGGGCAAGCGCGCCACCCGCCGCAGCCTCGGGAGCAACATGCAGGACCACGGTGCCGTATGCGGTGCCGCTCATGCGCGCATCGGAGATGCGGACCATGTCGGAAACGCCCTGTTTCAGGAGCTTCGCCGGCAGCGGCATGTTGCCGACCTCGGCCATGCCCGGATAGCCGCGCGGGCCGCAATTCTTGAGCACCATCACCGATGAGGCGTCGATGTCGAGATCCGGGTCGTCGATGCGGGCGTAATAGTGCTCGATATTCTCGAAGACCACCGCCCTGCCCCGGTGCTGCATCAGCGCCGGCGTCGCCGCCGAGGGCTTTATGACGGCGCCATTGGGCGCAAGGTTGCCGCGCAGCACCGATATGCCGCCTTCCCTGGTAAGCGGCCGGTCGAGCGGCCGGATCACCTCGCTGTTGTAGTTCGGCGCGCCGTCGACCAGCTCGCCGATCGTCTTTCCACTGACGGTCATGGCGTCGCGGTGGAGAAACCCCGCCCCATCCAGCGACGCCATGACCGCAGCGAGCCCCCCGGCGTAGTAGAAATCTTCCATCAGGAACCGGCCCGACGGCATCAGATCGACGATGGTCGGCACATCGCGGCCGAGACGATCCCAGTCGTCAAGGCTGAGATCGACGCCGACGCGATGCGCGATCGCTATGAGGTGCAGCACCGCGTTGGTCGATCCGCCGATGGCGCCGTTGACCCGGATGGCGTTCTCGAAGGCCGGCCGGGTGAGGATCCGCGATATCGTCACGTCCTTGTGCACAAGGTCGACGATCTGCCGTCCGGCGAGCTGCGCAAGCACGCCACGGCGCGAGTCGACCGCCGGTATGGCGGCATTGTCCGGCATGCCGATGCCCAGCGCCTCGACCATGCTGGCCATGGTGGAAGCGGTGCCCATGGTCATGCAGCTGCCGGCCGACCGGCTCTGGCCCTGCTCGGCGGCGAGGAAGTCCTCGACCTTCATGCGCCCCGCCTTCACGTCCTCGGCGAATTTCCAGACATGGGTGCCGGAGCCGATGTCCTGGCCGCGGAACTTGCCGTTCAGCATCGGACCGCCCGACACGGCGATGGTCGGCAGGTTGCAGGAGGCCGCGCCCATCAGCAGCGACGGCGTGGTCTTGTCGCAGCCGACCATGAGCACGACGCCGTCGATGGGGTTGCCGCGAATGGACTCTTCGACGTCCATGCTCGCCAGATTGCGGAACAGCATCGCGGTCGGGCGCATGTTGCTTTCGCCGAGCGATGTCACCGGAAATTCGACCGGCAGGCCGCCGGCCTCATAGACGCCGCGCTTGACGTGATCGGCGAGCGCCCGCAAATGCGCGTTGCACGGGGTCAATTCCGACCAGGTGTTGCAGATGCCGATCACTGGGCGACCGTCGAACGCATCGTCCGGGATGCCCTGGTTCTTCATCCAGCTGCGGTGCATGAAGGCATTCTTGCCTTCGCCGCCGAACCATGCCGTCGACCGCAGCTTCCGTCTTTCGCTCACGATCTCTGCTCCTCGCGGCGCCTGTTGCGGTTCTCGACGCTGCGGCGAACGTCTTCCTCGGCGTTGTCGATGAGGACGAGAAGCGCCTGCTGCGCGCCGCGCCCATCGCCGGCGGCGATTTTCTCGGCCACCTCGCGGTGCAGCGGCAGCGAGTGGCGCTGCCCCTCCGGATTGTCATTGGAGAGGCGGAAGCTCATCACCAGCGCCGTCTCCACCAGCGCCGCCAGCGAGCCGATCAACTCATTGCCCGTCATGCGCAGGATGGTCTGATGGAAGACGAGGTCGGGCTTGGCAAAGCGGTCGCCGTCGTCGCCCACGGCTTCCATTTCGGCTAGCGCGGCGTTGAGATCGGCAAGCTGCGCTGGCGTCGCGCGCTTGGCCGCGAGCGCGGCCGACATCGGCTCGATCGCCCGGCGCAGCTCGAAAAGGGCAGTGACGTCCTCGGCGCTGACACCCGCCGCGTAGCGCCATGAAAGCACGTCCGGATCGAGGAAATTCCAGTCGGAGCGCGGGCGCACCCGCGTGCCGGTCTTCGGCCGCGACTCGACCAGCCCCTTGCCCGCCAGGACCTTGATCGCCTCGCGCAGCACGGTGCGGCTGACGCCCAGCATCTCACTGGAATCGTCGGCATTGGGCAGCGCCTCGCCGGGCAGGAAATCGCCCTGCACGATGCGCAACCCGATCTGCTCGACGACCGTCGCATGCAGCGCCGTGGAGCCGCTGGCAACCGCGGCGACCACCCGCGACGTGCGAGCGATGCTGAAGGATTTCGTATTCTTCATACTATTCATATGATATGTCTTATCCAGGCAGCGACGAGAGTCAAGGCATCGGGGAGAAGATGGACGGGAATTTTGAAATAAGCGGCGCCGGCGGGCGCGAAGGGCTGGTCACGATCGCCGATGGCCTGGCGACGGTAGAGATCGCCCCGGCCATCGGCGGCGCGCTGGCGTCGTATCGCTGGGAGAATAACGGGCATGCCATCGACTGGCTGCGTCCCGCCGGCCCCGCCGCGCTCGCCGGCCGCGACGCCGGCGCCATGGCCTGCTTCCCGCTCGTCCCCTATTCCAATCGCATAAGAGGCGGCCGTTTCAGCTTCGCCGGCCGGACCATCGAGTTGCCGACGCGGCCCGACGATCCGCATTATGAGCACGGCCATGGCTGGCGCCGTGCGTGGACGCTGGCAGGGCACCAGCAAGCCAGCGCGGTCCTGCGCTATCGTCATGATGCCGATTCCTGGCCATGGAGCTACGAGGCCGAGCAGAGGATCGGACTCGTACGGGGCTGCCTGAGCATCCGGATCTCGTTGCGCAACCTCTCGGATACGCCCATGCCGGCCGGGCTCGGACTTCATCCATACTTTCCCGCCACCCCATGGACGCATATCCAGGCCGGTGTCACGGGGATGTGGGAAACCGACGCCGAGGTTCTGCCCACACGCCACGTTCCGCCGCCCGCGGGCGCTGACCCGACCACAGGCTTCGACGTCGCCGAGGCCGCGTTCGACACCGTCTTCACCGGATGGACGCGCCGAGCGCGCATCACCTGGCCGGATGAAGAACGGCTGCTGGACATCGAGGCCGAAGCGCCGCTCGATTTCCTGGTGCTCTACACACCACCAGGCGAGCCCTTCTTCTGCGCCGAGCCGGTCAGCAACATCACCGACGCCTTCAATCGGTTGGAGGAAGACGCAGGTTGCATGGTGCTCGCACCCGGTGAGAGCCGGTCGGCAAGCGTCCGCTTCGTGCCGTCGGAAACGATCTCGGCGCGATAGCCTCGGGCGGGCCGGCTAGGTCAGCTCGCCTCGCGCATCGCCTCGGCCGCCTGCAGGTCGACCGAGACCAGCTGGCTGACGCCCTGTTCGGCCATGGTGACGCCGAACAGCCGGTCCATGCGCGCCATGGTGATCGGGTTGTGGGTGATGATGACGAAACGGGTTTCCGTGGTCTTCGCCATCTCTTCCATCAGGTTGCAGAAGCGCTCGACATTGTGGTCGTCGAGCGGCGCGTCGACCTCGTCGAGCACGCAGATCGGCGCCGGATTGGTCAGAAAGACGGCGAAGATCAGCGACATCGCGGTCAGCGCCTGCTCGCCACCCGAAAGCAGCGTCATGGTCTGCGGCTTCTTGCCTGGCGGACGGGCGAGGATTTCCAGCCCCGCTTCCAGCGGGTCTTCCGACTCGATCAGTTGCAGCTCGGCCGTGCCGCCGCCGAAGAGATGCGAGAACAGCCGCTGGAAATGACCATTGACGACCTCGAAGGCCGACAGCAGCCGCTCGCGGCCCTCGCGGTTGAGGCTCTGGATCGCCTGCCTCAACTTGCGGATCGCCTCGATGATGTCCTCGCGCTCGGAGACGATGGTCTCCAGCCTGTCCGACAGCTCCTTCTGCTCTTCCTCGGCGCGCAGATTGACGGCGCCGAGCCGCTCGCGCTCGATCTTCAGCCGGTCGAGCTGGCGCTCGATCTCGGCCATGTCCGGCATCGGATCGTCGGCCTTGAGCCCGGTATGCTGGATGACGAGGTGCGGCGGCGTGTTCAGCGCTTCCTGGATGCGCGCCTCGACCTCGGCGCGGCGCTCGTCGGCGGCGGTGAGCCGTTCTTCGGCGCGGACGCGGGTTTCGCGCGCCTCGGCAAGCGACTGGATGGCGGCGGTGGCCGCCTTGTCGAATTCGGCCTGCTGGTTTTCCGCTTCCTGCAGGCGGTCGCTTGCCGCCTGGCGCAGCGCCTCGGCCTCGGAAAGTTGCGTCAAGAGCGCGCGGCGCTTGGCGTCGATCTCGTCCGGCGCATCGGCCAGCCGCTCGCGCTCGGCTTCGGCCTCGGCCTTGCGCTCGCCGAGGGCGGCAATCTGCGTCGAGGCGTTTTCGGCGCGCTCCAGCCAGTTCTTGCGCTCGGCGCCGATGGCGTCCAGCCGGCGCATCCGCGCCTCTGCCTCGCGCCGCAGTCCATCATGCACGGCGCGCGCGTCGGCAAGCGTGGCGCGGTCGCGCGAGACGTTGGCGGAGGCCTGTTCGAGCTGCAGCTGCAGGTCGCCGAGATCGGGCGCGTCCTTCAGCATCTCCTCGGCTTCGAGGAAAGCGGCCTGTGTCTCCTCATGGCTGTCGACGATGCGGGCACGGGCTTCGTCCAGAGCAGCGCGGCGGCTCACCAGCTCGCCGCCGGCCTTCTCGGCCTCGGCCAGCGCGTTGCGGGCGGCATCCAGCGCATGCTGGGCCTCGCGTCCGGCCTGACGCGCATTGCGCTCGGCCTCGCTTGCCTGGCGCATCGCCTGCTCAGCGCGCGCCAATGCTTCCTCAGCCTCGCGCACCACGCGCGTCGCCTGCACGGCTTCGGCATCGAGCTCGGCCAGGCGGTTCTTCTGCGCCAGCCTCAGCGCGGCGGCAGTCGGGGCGTCGGCGCTCGCGGTCAGGCCGTCCCAGCGCCACAGCGCGCCATCGCGGCTGACCAGCCGCTGACCGGGCGCCAGCAACGCTTGAAGACGGCGTCCATCGGCGGCCTCGACGATGCCGATCTGAGCCAGGCGGCGCGCAAGCTGCGCCGGCGCGCGCACGACGCTTGCCAGGCTCTTCACGCCTTCGGGCAGCGCCGCATCGCCGGGCTGCACCGCGCTCTCGCCCCAATGCACCGGAGCGCTGCGGTCGAGCGGGACATCGAGGTCCTCGCCAAGGGCCGCGCCAAGCGCGGTTTCGTAGCCGCGCTCGACGCTGATCTGCTCCAGCACCGACGGGAAAAGATCGCCGCCGCTGGTGGCGTTGAGGATTTTCGCCAACGTGCGCGCCTCGGTCTCGATGCGCGCCAGCTCCGCCCTGGCGTCCTGCAGGGGCGGCCTTGCGGCGCTTTCGGCCGCGCGCGCCTCGGCGACAGCCTGCTCGGCGGCAATGGCGCCTGCCTCGCTCTCTTCCAGCCGGGCAAGCGCATCCTCGACCAGCAGCCGCTTCTCGGCCGGATCGGGCAGGCCGGCAATACGCCCGACGATGTCGGAAAGCTCGCGGTCGACCTCGGCGAGCTGGCGGGCGAAGCGGTCGCGACGCTCGGCGGTCTCGCGCAGGCTGCGCTCGATCTGGTGGCGCGAGGCGGCCGCCTCGGCCCGTTCGGCGGTCAGCGCGGCAAGTTTCGCTTCACTTTGCGACAGCGTAGCACCCGCCTGCTCGAAAGCGGCGCGCGTGGTGGCTTCGCGCTCGGCGGCGCCTGCATTGTCGGAATTGAGCTCGGCTTCCTCGGCGCGCAGGCGTTCGAGGATGTCGGCATTGTCGCGCACCATCCGCTCCTCGCGGGCGATGTCGGCGTCGAGCTGCTGCAGGCGGCGTTCGAGCTCGGTCTGGCGGGCGCGGATGCGGCCGGCCTCTTCCTCGATCTGGGTCTTGGCGATCGACAGGCGCTGGAAGGCGGCGGCCGCGGCGGCTTCGGCGTCGCGCAGGTCCGGCAGCCGGTGCGCGGCGATGCCCTGCTCTCGTGCGGCCGCCATCTGGGCGGCGGCGCGGTCACCGACCAGCGTGGTGGCGACGGCGAGCGCGGATCGCGCCTCGCCTTCCTGGGTCTTGGCCAGCGTCCAGCGCAGATGCAAGAGCGTCGCTTCCGCCTTGCGGATGTCGGCCGACAGGTTCTTGAAGCGCGAGGCCTGGCGCGCCTGGCGCTTCAGGCTGTCGATCTGGCCTTCCAGTTCGCCGACGACATCGTCCAGCCGCTCCAGGTTCTGCTCGGCGGCCTTGAGCCGGAGTTCCGCCTCATGCCGGCGCGTGTGCAGGCCGGAAATGCCGGCGGCTTCCTCGAGCAGCGCTCGGCGGGCCTGCGGCTTTGCCTGGATCAGCTCGCCGATGCGGCCCTGGCCGACCATGGAC
>NZ_RZTO01000302.1:0-6595 GCF_003997225.1 Mesorhizobium sp. M2C.T.Ca.TU.002.02.1.1 | reverse complement strand
CTTCTTGGCAATGTCGAGGAACGCCGCGGCGGCAGCCTTGGCGAATTGGGGGTCGTTGATGTGCAGCGGCAGGCGCGTGACGGCGCGGTTTCTCGCCGGCTTGATGGTCCGCTCGATGGCGTCGAACAGCGCCGCATCGGCTTCCGGATCGAAGAAGGCGCCGCCTTCGATGTCGAGCGCCGAGACGCCCCTTTCGGGAATCAAGAAACGGACCGGGCCGTCGCATCGGGCGAGGCGGCCGCCGATCCATTCGCCGATCTTGCGGCATTCCTCGGCCGTGGTGCGCATCAGCGTAACGTTGGGATTGTGCTCGCAGAACAAGCGCCCGCGATAGCGCTCGGGGATCGTGGCCGGCGCCCAGAAGTTCACCATGTCGAGCGCGCCGACCGAACCGACATAGGGCAACTTCGTTCGGGCGACCGCGCCGAAGCGATCCTCGGTTGCCGGCAGCACGCCGCCGAACAAAAGATCGCAGACCTCGGTCGTGGTGATGTCGAGGATGCCGGCCAGCAAACCGCTGTCGGCGAGCTTCTCCATCGAGCGGCCGCCGGTGCCGGTGGCATGGAAGACCATGCAGTCATAATCGGCGCGCAAGCGTTCGACGATCGCGGTCACGCAGGGTGTGGTGACGCCGAACATGGTGAGCCCCAGCGCCGGCTTGCCGGCGGCGGCCGGGGCGGGCTTCGCGGCCATGCCGGCGATCGCCTGGGCGGCATTGTGCAGCACGGTGCGGGAGAGCCTGTTCAGTCCCGCCATGTCGGTCACCGACGGCATCATGATGATGTCGGAGACGTCGACGTAAGGCGCGGTGTCGCCGGAAGCGAGCGTCGAGACCATCAGCTTCGGCAGGCCGAGCGGCAGCGCCCGCATGCCGGCGGTGACGACCGAGGTGCCTCCGCCGCCGCCGATGCCGATCACGCCTGCGATGTCGTTGCGGGACTGGATGAAATTGGCGAAGGCGGCGCCCATGCCGGCAACGGCGGCGCCGCGATCGTCGATGCCGAGAACCGCGCCGGCTCCCTTGGCATGATGCGCGGCGACCTCGCTTGCAGGGATGTCGACCGGGACGGTCGCGCCGCGCGTGCCGATATCGACACGGACGACCGCGCCGCCGGCGGCAGTGACGGCATCGGCCAGGAAGGCGAGTTCCTCACCTTTGGTGTCGGCGGTGCCGACCACATAGATGTGCTTCATGCGCGTTTCCCCGTCGTCCGGCTTGGTCGGCTTTGCCGCCCGCCTTTTTGCCACCCTTAAGCTCCTCGGCGAAAGCTTCGTTGGTGGGGACCCCGTTATTGCCCGGCATCGCGCCATTGCAAATTTTTGAGACGCGCGTATCGTATTGATATGGATGTCTCACGTCAACAAGCCGCCTCCAGCGATGATGCCGCGCAGGCTCCGGCCGCCGAGAAGGGGCCGCGCGCCCGCACAAAGCGGCTGATGCTGGAAACGGCGACGAGGCTGATGCAGTCCGGCATGACCCCTTCGGTCAGCGAGGTCGCGGAGGCGGCGGAGGTGTCACGCGCCACCGCCTACCGGTATTTCCCGAGCCAGGCGGCGCTGGTGCAAGCCGTGGTCGATGAAGGGCTCGGCCCGATCCTCACCTGGAAGTCGGCTTCCGACGATGCCGAGCGGCGCGTGGCGGATCTGTTCGCCACCGCGATGCCGCGCATCGAAGCCTTCGAGGCGACGTTCAAGGCGGCGCTGAAACTATCCCTCGACCAATGGGCGCGACGCCAGGCCGGCACGCTCGGATCTGAACCGGCCTTTACCCGCGGCCATCGCGTTGACCTGCTGAAGGATGCGATCGCGCCGCTCAAAGGCCGTTTGAAGCCGCGCCAGTTCAAGCGCCTGGCGCAGGCATTGTCGCTGGTGTTCGGCGTCGAGGTGGTCACGGTGCTGAAGGATATCTGGGGGCTGGACAGCGCCGAGATGGTGTCGGTGGCGCAATGGGCGGCGGGCGCGCTGGTGCGCGCCGCAATAGTGGAATCAGAGGCAAAATCAGCAGCAGTGTCGGCGGCGTCGAAGGTGGCGGCCGTCTAAATCTGGTTCGACCAGATTACGAAGTCAGTTACAAATGTTAATTGTGATGGGCAGCTCGTGACAAGGGCTCTGTGTATCACAGAGTAGGAAAAACAAGGGAAAACAGTCGGATATCATAAGGATTGGCTAAATCAATCGCTCAAGAAAGCGCTTGACGCCAAGCGGGAATTGGTAATACCAGATTACAACCAAATCAAATAAAGCGGATCGAAAGTGACGGCTGCGATCCATTTCCGGCAGGGCGAGGAGGCCTGGAACCGGAAAGGCGCCATCACAGGAGGAACTACCACGGCCGGCTTCGCTGCCGGTTCGCATGACACGGTAGAATGCGCACAAGGGAGGAAAACTATGCGCAAGATAGTGACCAGCGTGCTTGCTGGTGTCGGCCTGGCGCTTGCCTGCGGGACGTCCGTCCACGCGCAGGAAAAGTCGCTCACCATCTTCTGGGCGGAATGGGATCCGGCCAACTACCTGCAGGAACTCGGCAACGAGTACGAGAAGGAAACCGGCGTCAAGATCACGGTCGAGACCACGCCGTGGGCCGACTTCCAGACCAAGGCCTTCACCGAATTCAACGCCCATGGCGACGCTTACGATCTGGTGGTGGGCGACTCGCAGTGGCTCGGCGCGGGCTCGACCGGCGGTCACTATGTCGACCTGACCGACTTCTTCAACAAGCACAAGCTCAACGACGTGATGGCGCCGGCGACGGTCAAGTACTACGCCGAATATCCCGGCAACAGCGGCAAGTACTGGGCAATCCCGCTCGAGGGCGACGCCGTCGGCTGGTCCTACCGCAAGGACTGGTTCGAGGACCCGAAGGAGAAGGAAGCCTTCAAGGCCAAGTATGGCTACGACCTCGACGTGCCGAAGGATTTCAAGGCGCTGCGCGACATAGCCGAATTCTTCTACCGTCCGGACCAGAAGAAATACGGCATCGCCATCTACACCGATAATTCCTACGACGCGATGGCGATGGGTTTCGAGAACGCCCTGTTCTCCTATGGCGGTGAGCTTGGCGACTATTCGACCTACCAGGTCGACGGTCACATCAACTCGGACAAGGCGGTCGCCGCGCTCGATGCCTACAAGGAACTCTACAAGTTCACGCCTCCGGGCTGGGCAAAGTCGTTCTTCGTCGAGGACAACCAGGCGATCACCGAGAACCTGGCGGCGATGAGCATGAACTACTTCGCCTTCTTCCCCTCGCTGATCAACGAGTCGTCGAACCCGAACGCCAAGAACACCGGTTTCTTCGCCAATCCTCCAGGCCCCAATGGCGACCAGTTCGCGGCGCTTGGCGGCCAGGGCATCTCGATCGTCTCCTACTCGCAGAAGCAGGACGAGGCGATGAAGTTCCTGGAGTGGTTCATCAAGGACGAAACCCAGAAGAAGTGGGCGGCGCTCGGCGGCTACACCTGCAGCGCCGCGGTGCTGAAGTCGCCTGAGTTCCAGAGCGCCACGCCGTACAACAAGGCCTTCTACGAGACCATGTTCAAGGTGAAGGATTTCTGGGCGGTGCCGGAATATGCCGAACTGCTGCAGCAGCTCAACCAGCGCATCTATCCCTACATGATCGGCGGTCAGGGCACCGCCAAGGAAACGCTGGACGCACTTGCCGCCGACTGGAACGCGACCTTCAAGAAATACGGCCGCGTGAAGTAATCGACATGCCTCGCGGAGGAGGCTTAGGAAGCCTCCTCCGTTTGTTTTTCAAGCATCCGGAGCAGGGTTTTGGCGACCACGATGATCACCACGCTCGACAGGTCCTCGCGGGCCGCGGCGCGCGGCCTCAGCGATATCTCGATCCGCAATCTCTTCATCATCCCGACGATCTTGTTCCTGATCGTCTTCAATATCTTCCCGCTGATCTATTCGCTGGGCTATTCGTTCACCGACTTCCGCGCTTCGACCAATGCGCCGGCTAATTTTGTCGGGTTGCAGAATTACCGCGACCTGCTCAACGAGCCCTATGTCTGGTCGAACTTCGCCATCACCGCGAAATACGTCATCATCTCGGTCGCCGGCCAGTTGCTCGTCGGCTTCGGCGTGGCGATGCTGCTCAACCGCGACATACCGATGAAGGGGCTGCTGACGACGCTGCTGCTTCTGCCGATGATGCTTTCGATGGCGGTGGTGGGCCTGTTCTGGAAGCTGCTCTACGATCCGTCCTTCGGCATCATCAACTATGCGCTCGGGCTCGGCACTTTCGAGTGGTTGGCCGACCCGAAGATGGCGCTCTACGCGGTGGCGCTCACCGACATCTGGATGTGGTCGCCCTTCGTCATGCTGTTGTCGCTTGCCGGTCTCTCCGCGGTGCCGAAGCACCTTTACGAAGCCGCCGCGATCGACCGGGCCGGGCCGTTCTACACCTTCTTCCGCATCACGCTGCCGCTGGTCGCGCCGATCCTGATGATCGCCGTCATCTTCCGCACCATGGAGGCGTTCAAGACCTTCGACCTGGCCTATATCCTGACCAGCCAGCCGACGGCCGAGCTGATCTCGATCCGGCTCTACAAGATGGCTTTCCAGGAATGGCAGACGGGGCGTTCCTGCGCCATGGCCTACATCGTGCTCATCATGGTGCTGGCGATCACCAACATCTACGTCAAATACCTCAACAAGGTGAAGGAGCGCTGAGATGGCCGCCGTCCGCACTTCTTCCGAGGTCGCTTTCAACCGCGCGGCAATCGTCGCCGTGCTGGTGGTGACGATCATCTTCCTGGCGCCGATCTACTGGATCGCCTCGACGGCCTTCAAGCCACGCAACCTGGCCACGACGATCCCACCGACGATCGTGTTCCAGCCGGAGATATCGCCCTTCGTCAAGCTGTTCACCAAGCGCTCGCAATTGCGCAGCCCGCCGACGCCCGAAGAATACGCGGCCGCCCCATGGTGGGAACGCGTCGTCTTCGACGGCGGCGAGAAGATCGTGCGCGACGGCAAGGGCGCCGTGCAGTGGTCGGGCTATCCGGACCGGTTCATGAACTCGCTGATCGTGGCGATCACCTCGACCGTGCTCGCCGTCGGCATGGGCACGTTCACCGCCTACGGCTTCTCGCGCTTCAGGGTGAAGGGAGAGGCGGACCTGCTCTTCTTCATCCTATCGACGCGCATGCTGCCGCCGGTGGTGGTCGCGATCCCGATGTTCCTGATGTACCGCGCGGTCGGGCTCAACGATTCTCATCTCGGCCTGATCATCCTCTATACCGCCTTCAACCTGTCCTTCTCGGTCTGGCTGATGAAGGGCTTCATCGACGAGATCCCGAAGGAATATGAGGAGGCGGCGCTCGTCGACGGCTATACGCGCATGGAGGCCTTCTTCAAGATCGTGCTGCCCGAGGCCGCGACCGGCATCGCCGCCACGGCCGTGTTCTGCTTCATCACCGCGTGGAACGAATACGCCTTCGCGCTGATCATGACCAACCGCCGCGCCCAGACCGCGCCGCCCTTCATTCCGAGTCAGGTGGGTTCCGGCCTGCCAGACTGGACGGTGATCGCCGCCGGAACCTTCCTGTTCCTGCTGCCGGTCGCGATCTTCACCTTCCTGCTCCGCAACCATCTGCTGCGCGGCATGTCCTTCGGAGCGATCCGCAAATGAGCTTTCGCGCGATCAATGAAAGATATCTGGAGCCTGGATCGCAGATCCTGATGGTGCTCGGCATCGTCGCGCTCTGCCAGCCCTGGAACATGCTGCTCCACACCTACGGCGTGACCATCATCCTGATCGGCCTGATCGGCTTCAACGTCACCTCCAAGATTCCACGTGAGGAGCAGGCCGGCACGGGACACGGAGCCGACCAGCAGGCGCACAACGCGGGGGCGCAGCATTGACCCAGATCGAGCTTCGCGGCGTCCAGAAATTCTTCGGCGCCGTCCAGGTCATCAAGGACCTGAACCTTGCGATCAACGACAACGAGTTCATCGTGCTGCTCGGACAATCGGGCTGCGGCAAGACGACGACGCTGCGCGCCATCGCCGGGCTGGAGACCATCGACCAGGGCGACATACTGATCGACGGCAAGCCGGTGCAGCACCTCAAGGCCGCCGACCGCGACATCGCCATGGTGTTCCAGTCGTTCTCGCTCTACCCGCACATGAACGTCTACGAGAACATCGCCTTTCCGTTGCGCGCGACGCGCAAGAGCAGGAGCGAGATCGACACCGAGGTGCGCTCGGTGGCCAAGACGCTGCAGATCACCGATCTGCTCGGCAAGAAGCCCTCGGCGCTGTCGGGCGGCGACATGCAGCGCGTGGCCATCGGCCGGGCGCTGGTGCGGCGTCCGAAGGCGATGCTGATGGACGAGCCGATCGGCGCGCTCGATGCCAAGCTGCGCGAGGAAATGCGCGCCGAGATCAAGCGGCTGCACATCAAGCAAGGCTCGACCAGCATCTATGTCACGCACGACCAGATCGAGGCGATGAGCCTCGCCGACCGCATCGTCATCATGCATGAAGGCGTGCTGCAACAGGTCGGCACGCCCGACGAGGTCTATTCCCACCCGGCCAACCTCTTCGTCGCGCAATTCGTCGGCAGCCCGGTGATGAATGTCGC
>NZ_RZTO01000301.1:0-6601 GCF_003997225.1 Mesorhizobium sp. M2C.T.Ca.TU.002.02.1.1 | reverse complement strand
GGCGAGCATTTGGCCATGCGTTCGGCGATCACCGCGATCTCGACGATCTTGCCGCCGCCGCCCATGATGTAGTGGCCGAGCGCCGTCGTCTCGGCGCACCAGCCTTCCGGATAAGACGCCACCTCGATATTGGCGCCGGTGAAGACGCGCCCGTCCTCGGTGCGCAGCGCGGCACCCACCGGGAACTTCGAATAAGGCGCATAGGCCTTGGCCATCGCCGTCTTCGCCGCCTCGAACAGATCATGCGACATCCGGTTCTTCTCTCCCACGATCTTGTTCAAATGCCGGTCGCCGCCGGACGAAAATTCCGGCTCAGCGTTCCTTCAC
Source organism: Mesorhizobium sp. M2C.T.Ca.TU.002.02.1.1 (assembly GCF_003997225.1). Taxonomy (NCBI): domain Bacteria; kingdom Pseudomonadati; phylum Pseudomonadota; class Alphaproteobacteria; order Hyphomicrobiales; family Phyllobacteriaceae; genus Mesorhizobium; species Mesorhizobium sp. M2C.T.Ca.TU.002.02.1.1. The sequence continues at coordinate 6,274 of NZ_RZTO01000301.1, read as the reverse complement.
ATAGGGCACGCCGCCGGCGCGCGGCGGGATGGCCTTGCCGATGAAGCCGGCAAGCAGGATGACGGTGAGCACATAGGGCAGCGCCTGCATGAACTGCACCGGCACCTTGCCGATGATCGGCAGCGGCGAGCCCTGCAGGCGGATCGCCGCGGCATCGAGGAAGCCGAACAAAAGGCAGGCGAACATGGCGTTGACCGGCTTCCACTTGGCGAAGATCAGCGCTGCCAGCGCGATATAGCCCTTGCCCGCCGTCATGTCCTTCACGAAGCCGCCATTCTGCACCATGGAGAGATAGGCGCCGGCGACCCCCGTGAGGATGCCGGTGCAGATCAGCGCGCGATAGCGCAGCCAGGCGACCGAGATGCCGGCGGTGTCGACGGCGGCCGGATTTTCGCCGACCGCCCGCATCCTGAGGCCAAAACGGGTGCGAAACAGCACCCACCAGGTGAACGGCACCATGGCGAAGGCGAAATAGACCAGGATCGAATGGCCGGAGATCAGCTCGGCATAGATCGGGCCGATGATCGGCACATCCTTGATCGCGTCGGCGCCGGGCCAGGTGATCGCAGCGAAGCGTTCGCCCGGCTGCAGCGCCGGCGTGCGTCCGCCTTGGCTGAACCAGGCCTGGCCGAGGATGATGGTCGATCCGGCGGCGACGAAGTTGATCGCCACGCCGGAGACGATCTGGTTGCCGCGATGCGTGATCGAGGCGAAGCCGTGCACCAGGGCGAAGGCGACCGAGATCAGCACCGCCGTGCCGAGGCCGATCAGCGCCGAATGGAAGACGGCGGCGGCCGAAGCGCCGGCAAAGGCGCCGACCAGCATCTTGCCTTCCAGCCCGATGTCGAAGATGCCGGCCCGCTCCGAATAGAGCCCCGCCAGGCAGGCGAGCAGCAGCGGCACCGAAAGGCGGATGGTTGAATCCAGCACCTGGATGATGGCGTTGAACGTGTCCATCTCAGGCCCCCTTCCCGTTCACCGCCTGCATGCCGACCGATTTCGGACTGACCGAGGCGAACAGCGCCTGGATATAGGGCCTGAACATATGCTCCAGCGCACCGGCAAACAGGATGACCAGGCCCTGGATGATGACGATCATGTCGCGGCTGATCGCCGGCATCTCGAAGGCAAGCTCGGCGCCCCCCTGGTAGAGCATGCCGAACAGGATCGCCGCCAGCACGATGCCGACCGGATGCAGCCGGCCCATCAGCGCGACCGCGATGCCGACATAGCCGGCGCCCGAGACGAAATCGATCGCGACATTGTGCTGGTCGCCCATCACCGGATTGAGCGCCATCATGCCGGCCAGCGCGCCGGAGATCATCATCGCGGTGATGATGATACGGGTTTCCGAAATGCCGGCGTAGCGCGCCGCCTTCGGGCTGTGACCATAGGTGCGCATCTCGTAGCCGAGCCTGGTGCGCCAGATCAAAAGCCAGACCAGGAAGGCCATGACCAGCGCCAGGAGGAAGCAGATGTTGAGTGGTGCGGACCGGATCTTGGCGCCGAACAATTCGATGATCCAATTGAGCTTCGGCAGTTCGGCGCCGGCGAGGAAATTGCGCGTCTGCGGCGCCTGCGAGCCGGCCGGCTTCAGCGGACCGACCAGCAGATAGACCATCACCGAGGCGGCGATGAAGTTGAACATGATGGTGGTGATGACGATATGCGAGCCGCGCTTGGCCTGTAGATAGGCCGGGATCAGGCCCCAAAGCGCGCCGAACGCCGCCGCGGCCACGATCGCGATCGGAAAGATCACCCACCAGGGCATCACGCTGTCGAGGCTCAGGCAGACGAGCGCGATGCCGAGGCCGCCTATATAGGCTTGGCCCTCGGTGCCGATGTTGAACAGGCTGCAATGCGCCGCCACCGCCACCGACAGCCCGGTGAAGATGAAGGTCGTGGCGTAGAACAGGGTGAAGGCGATGCCCGTGCCCTTGCCGAAGGCGCCCTCGACCAGGATGACGGCGGCGCGAAACGGGTTTTCGCCGACCAGCATGACGACGAAGCCGGCGACGATGAAGGCCACCGACAGGTTGATCAACGGGATCAGCCCATAATCGGCCCAGGCCGGCAGTTTGGCGTAGGGCGTGCTCATTCGGCGGCCTCCTGGTGCTCGACGCCTGCCATCAGCAGGCCAAGCTCGCCTTCGGTCGCCTCCGGCCCGCGCTCGCCGACGACACGGCCGGCGAACATCACCAGGATGCGGTCGGAGAGCGAGCGGATCTCGTCGAGCTCGACCGAGACCACCAGCACCGCCTTGCCCTGGTCGCGCATGGCAATCAGCCGCTTGTGGATGAATTCGATGGCGCCGACATCGACGCCGCGCGTCGGCTGGCCGACGATCAGCACGCCCGGATCCTGCTCCATCTCCCTGGCCAGCACGATCTTCTGCTGGTTGCCGCCGGAGAAATTGGCCGTCTTCAGCCGCGGATTGCCGGGACGGATGTCGTATTTCTCGATCTTGTCCTTCGCGTCGGCCATGATGGCGTCGACGTCGAGGAACGGTCCCTTCAGATAGCGCTCGTCGTCGTGATAGCCGAGAATCGAATTCTCGTTCTCCTCGAAGGCGAGCACCAGCCCGACATGGTGGCGGTCCTCGGGCACATGGGCGAGCCCGCGGTCGCGCAATTCGCCGGGATCGGCCTTGCCGGTGAGATCGATCGGCTTGCCTTCCAGCATTACTTCGCCGGAGACCGCATGCCGGATGCCGGAGATCGCCTCCAGCAGTTCGGACTGGCCATTGCCGGCGACGCCGGCTATGCCGACGATCTCGCCGCCGCGCACGTCGAAGGAGACATTGTCGACCATGGTGACGCCACGCGAGTCCTTCACCGTCAGGTTCTTGACCGAGAGTTTTACCGCGCCGGCCTCCGACTGGCCCTTCTCGACCCGAAGCAGCACGCGCCTGCCGACCATCAGTTCGGCCAGTTCGCCGACCGTGGTTTCCTTCGTCACCCGGGTCGCCACCATCGTGCCCTGGCGCATCACCGAGACCGTATCGGTGATCGCCATGATCTCGCGCAGCTTGTGCGTGATGAGCACGATCGTTTTTCCTTGATCCTTCAATTGCTTGAGGATGCGGAAGAGGTGGTCGGCCTCGGCCGGCGTCAAGACGCCCGTCGGCTCGTCGAGGATCAGGATCTCGGCGCCGCGGTAGAGCGCCTTGAGGATTTCGACGCGCTGCTGCAGGCCGACCGGCAGCTCTTCGATGACGGCGTCGGGATCGACCTCGAGGCCGTATTCGCGCTCCAGCCGGTCGAGCTCCGAGCGCGCCTTGGCGATGCTGCTCTTCAGCAGCGCATCGTTTTCGGCGCCGAGGATGACATTTTCCAGCACCGTGAAATTGTCGACCAGCATGAAATGCTGGTGCACCATGCCGATGCCGAGCGCGATGGCATCGTTGGAGGTGCTGATCGACACCGGCTTGCCGCCGACGCGGATTTCGCCGCTGTCGGCCTGGTAGAAGCCGTAGAGGATCGACATCAGCGTCGACTTGCCGGCGCCGTTCTCGCCGACAATGCCGTGGATGGTGCCGCGCGCGACTTCCAGGTTGATGTCGCGGTTGGCGCGCACGGCGCCAAAACTCTTGTTGATGCCTATGAGCTCGATTGCGGCTTGCGCCATGCAGCCTGTCCCACTCGTTATTTTTTTATCGCTTGGTCAAAATGCCTAGCATGATGCCCCGCTTATGCCAATCGGCCGTTCACTCTCGACAAATCCCCGCGCCCTTGTCAATTTCGAACCTGAGCAGGTTCCGCAAAAGTGTCCCACGGTTTTGCGATCAGAACCTGCGAAACTAACAGAGCTAAGCAGATATTCGTGGGGCAACCCACGAATATCTGCTTAGCTGGGAGCTTGATATTCGCAACGGTGGGTTTTGCATGGCTATGCCTGACGATCGGCTGACGACGCTGGAAATCCGCGCCGCCGAGCAGGAAAAGACCATCGAGGAACTGTCCGGCCAGATCGCCGAGCAGTGGAAGGTTATCGAGCGCATGGAGCGCAAGCTCGCCGCCCTGACGGACCGGTTCCTGGAGCTGGAGGAGCAGACCGCTCCCGATGTTCCGGTGACCAAGCCGCCGCATTGGTGAGGCGCCATGGGGAAAGACGGCCATGCCTAGTGAAAGCGACCGTGTCGCCAGGGCCGGCGACTATGTCTTTGGCCTGATGAACGACAGGGAACGCGCCCGCGCCGAGCGCGACCTCGAGATCGATCCCGCCTTTCGCGACACGGTGCTGCGGCTGGCCGAACGCTTGCGCGCCTTCGATCCCGTAGGACCCGAGTCGCGCGACAATCGCTGGGAGCAGGTCACGCAACGCCTTGCCGAATTGCCGCAGATGCAGACGCGGCTGGGTGGCGTTGCCGCCCCGGGGACGGAAGCACCGCCGCCGATGATCCACCGGCTCGAGCGCAAGCCCTATGGCATCGGCCTGCATTCGCTTGGCGGGAGGCTGGGCTTCGTCATCGCGCTTGCCCTGGTGGCCGCCTTTGCGCTCGGCTATCTCGCCGGAACGCTATAGTTTTCTCGACATCAGAAGCATCGGCTCGCCGTCCTGCTCGAAGGTCTCTACCGCCGTCCATCCGAGCGCTTCGTAGAAGCCGCGCGCCTGCCAGGTGTAGAGGTAGAGCATGCCGATGCCGGCCGACGCGGCATGAGCCTCGACGGTCTTGACCAGCGCCGTGCCGATTCCGCCGCCGCGGTAGGCTTCCTCGACGACCAGCCCGGCCAGCCATGGCGTCAGGTCGTGCGGCGAACTGATCTCGTCGCGAACGAGCAGGCAGCTCCCGATCGGCCGGCCACGCTCGCGGGCAACGAAAGCCGCCTCGAAGCCGTCGCCGGCGATCAGGCCGCGCAGCCCGGCCACGTCCTCCTCGAGTGTCCGGCCCGTGCCCTCGAAGAAGGCCTCGAGCCGAAGCCCCGCGATCGCTTCGACGTCGCCTTCTGCCATGGCTTCGATTGTCGGTCGCATCATGCCCGTCTCCAAAACGAAACCGCCGGGCGTTGGCCCGGCGGTCCAAAACTTGGTTCAGCTGCCGATCAATACGGGCAATTGTTGTCGGCGGTGTAGTCGTGCACCTGGACCTTGCCGGAGATGATGTCGGCCTTGGCCTTTTCGACGGCCGCCTTCATCTCATCGGTCACCAGCGCCTTGTTGTTGTCGTCCATGGCATAGTCGACGCCGCCTTCCTTGAGGCCGAGATTCTCGAGGCCGCCCTTGAAGGTGCCGTTCTTGCCGTCCATGAAGGTGTTGTAGACGGCGACGTCGACGCGCTTCATCATCGAGGTCAGCACCTTGCCCGGCTGCAGGCCATTCTGGTTGGAGTCCACGCCGATGCCGAGCTTGCCTGCATCCGCAGCCGCCTGCAGCACGCCGACGCCGGTGCCGCCAGCCGCCGCGTAGACCACGTCAGCGCCCTGGTCGATCTGCGTCTTGGCGATCTCGCCGCCCTTGGCCGGGTCGTTCCAGGCGGCCGGCGTGTCGCCGGTCATGTTCTGGATGACGTCGGTCGCGCCGGCCGACTTGGCGCCGCCGACATAGCCGCATTCGAACTTGCGGATCAGCGGGATGTCCATGCCGCCGATGAAGCCGACCTTCTTCGACTTCGACGCCATCGCCGCCAGGATGCCGACGAGATAGGAGCCTTCATTCTCCTTGAACACCAGCGAGCGGACATTGGGCAGGTCGACGGCATCGTCGATGATGGCGAAATTCAGGTCTGGATAATCTTTCGCGACCGCCTTCAGCGCGTCCTCCCAGGCAAAGCCAGCCATGACGATCGGGTTGCGGCCGTCCTCGGCGAAGCGGCGCAGCGCCTGCTCGCGCTGCGAGGCGTTGGAGACTTCGAACTCGACATAGGCGACGCCGGTTTCCTTCTTGAACTTCTCGGCGCCGTTATAGGCGGCCTCGTTGAAGGATTTGTCGAACTTGCCGCCCAGATCGTAGAGGATGGCCGGCTGCACATCCGCGGCGAAAGCCGGAAGAACCATTGCGGTTGCGGCCAGAAGGCCGAGAACGATACGTTTCATGTGATCCACACCCTGTCGGTTATTTTTCCGTTTTGCACCGCCTGCCAGCCCGGTTCTCCGGCAGGCTGGCGACGCCAGGCAGGAAGTGTTCTCCCCTCCCGCTCGCGGTCAATCTGGCACGGCGCGAAACAAAATTCACGTGGAATTTTGACCTGTTGGAAAAAGCGGTTACCGGCGGTTGGGCTCGGCGACTTCACCGTAGCCGTCCGTCCGCAACAGCTTCAAAACAAGGGCCTTCAGGG
>NZ_RZTO01000300.1:0-6611 GCF_003997225.1 Mesorhizobium sp. M2C.T.Ca.TU.002.02.1.1 | reverse complement strand
CTTCGGAGAGGCGCTTGCTCAGGACGCCAACAGCACCTTGGTCATCGCGGCACCCGCAACGCCCCAGGGGCTTGATATCGAGTTCGACGTCAGCTTGGGCTCCATCGATTCGCTCGGCGCGCTCTACGAATACATGCTCGGCTACGAGAAGATGGAAGACCCGAACGCACCGGGCGTTCTGCGCGAAGACACGGGCGTCCATACCGACAAGCCGAACAATCTCGCCTTGCGTGGTCGTCTGGCGGAGAGCTGGGAGGTGGCGCCCGATGGTCGCAAGGCAACATTCAAGCTGCGTGAGGGAGTCGTCTCCAACTGGGGCAACAAGTTCACGTCGAAGGACGTGAAGTGGACGTGGGACCGCAAGTTCAATCTGAAAGGGCAGGGCCTCTTCCAGACCGCGGTGCTGGGTCTGAAGACGCCAGACCAGATCAAGGTCGAGGGCGACTACGCCATTTCCTTCAACCTGGATCAGCCGAACCCGCTTCTGTTGAAGCAGCAGTGCAATTTGGCCAACCCGATCTATGACGCGACCAAGTGCGCGGAGGTCGGCGGCAAGGACGATCCTTGGGCGGTCAACTTCCTCAAGAATGACAGCGCGGGCTTCGGTCCGTATCGCCTTGCCCAGCTCGTGCGCGGCCAGCAGGCCGTGTTCGAGGCGCGTGACGATTATTGGGATGAGAAGCCCTTCATGAAGCGCGTCATCATGCGCGAGGTGCCACAATCGTCCAGCCGCTTCTCGCTGCTGCAGGGCGGCGCGGTCGACATCGCGCAATTCCTGCAGCCGCGCGAGCTCGAGGCGCTGAAGAAGCAGCCGAACGCGGCCGTGGATGCGGTGAATGCTTCCTATATGATCTGGCTGGAACTCAACGCCAAGATTGCGCCGTTCGACAATGTCGATGTGCGCCGCGCGATCAATCTCGCTATCCCGCGCGATGAGATCATCCGCACCATCTACTACGGCTACGCCGACGAGCAGAAAGCGCCCATGCCGTACATCTACCCGATGGCGGACGAGAGCTTCTTCAGCTACGCCTACGATCTCGCCAAGGCCAAAGCGCTTCTGGACAAGGCCGGCGCCAAGAACCTCGCGACCAGCCTGTCCTACAACGCGGGCGATCCCACGCAGGAGCCGATCGCGCTGCTGATTCAGACCGCACTGAAGCAGATCGGCATCGAGCTGACCCTGGAGAAGCTGCCGGCCGGCGTGTTCTACGAGAACGTCACCAAGCGCGCCAAGCCGATGATCTTCTACCTCGACTCGCCGTGGACGCCGGACCCGGGCTACTCGACCTATCTCTACTTCAACTCGGAAAGCTATGTGAATTACTCCAACTACGACAACAAGACCGTCGACCAGATGATCAAGGACGGTCTTGCGACGCTGGACGACAATGTTCGCAAGGAGAAATACACCGAGGTTCAGAAGACCTTGATGGACGAAGCGCCTTGGGGCTTCATCGCCTATCCAAAATACACGCTGGCGCGGAAGGCGGGCCTCAAGGGCTTCACCTACTATACGTCCAACAATCTGCGGTTCCAGGATTTTACCCGGGGCTGATGACGGCTTCCCCGGAGGCCTGTCCGGCCTCCGGGGGCGCGTTCGACCATTGGAAAGAGCGTAGATGTCTTCGAAGCTTGGCCTTCTCATAAGGCTGGCGGTCATCCGGCCAAGATTTGCGATCGGGTATCTGATCGTCGTCGCGAGCGTGCTGCTGGCTATCCTTGCGCCGGTCATCGCTCCCTATTCGCCGACCGAGGCGGACTCCGTGAGCTTTCTCCAGCCGCCGAGCGCGGCCCATCTTTTTGGCACCGACAATGTCGGTATGGACATCTTCAGCCGCTCCATCTACGCACCGCGCATCGACCTGACGATCGCCATTCTGGGAACGCTCCTGTCGGCGCTGGTCGGCAGCTCGATCGGTGCGGTCGTCGGCTTCTACAGCAGCGGACGTGGCATACGCGTGTGGTTGTCTTTTGCAATCATGCGGGCGGCCGATGTGCTGCAGGCCTTCCCCGTTTTCGTTTTCGCCATCGCGCTGGTGGCCAGCCTCGGTCAGAGCATCCAGACGGTGGTGCTGGCAATCGCGTTCGTCAACGCACCGATTTATCTGCGCCTGATGCGTTCGCAGGTGCTCAGCATCCGCTCCATGCGTTACGTCGAGGCCTCGCAAGTCAATGGCCTGTCCGATCTGCAGACCATCGTGCGCCATGTCATTCCGAACGCGATGGCGCCTGTGCTGGCGCAGCTTTCGGTCAATATCGGATGGGGCATCCTGCTGACATCGGCCCTGTCCTTCGTCGGTGCGGGAGTGCGTGCGCCAACGCCCGAATGGGGCAGCATGATCGCAATGGGCTTCCAGAACGTCGTCACCGGCCAATGGTGGCCTTCGATGTTCCCCGGCGCGATGCTCGCAATCACGGTTTTCGGCTTTTCCCTGGTCGGTGCCTCAATCGAGGTCCTAGCCGATCCGTCGAAGCGCAGGCAGCTTCTAAGCGAGGCGCGTGAACGCATCGGCCCCACCGCGGCGGATGTTCCGGCGGGGGAAGGCTGATGCGTATCCTCTCCTATCTTGGCCAACGCCTTGTCTTCGTCATTCCGCAACTCCTGGGCATCGTGCTCGTCTCATTCCTGCTGGTGAAGAGCATTCCGGGAGATCCGGCGGTGCTGATGCTCGGCCCCACGGCGACGCCATCGGCCATCGCCGCACTGCGACAGCAATTGGGCCTCGATCAGCCGCTGTACATGCAGTTTCTGATTTATGTGCGCAATCTGCTGCATGGCGACCTGGGCACCTCCTGGCAAACCACGCGGCCAGTGCTCGAAGATCTGCTTCAGCGCTTTCCTGCTACGCTCGAGCTCGTGACCTTCTCCCTGCTTCTCGCCGTCATTGTGGGCGTGACGCTCGGTGTCTATGCGGCGCGCAAGCCGGACGGCTTGGTTGCGCGTGTTTCCGATCTCTACGGCCTCAGCGCCGGCGCTCTGCCGGACTTCTGGTTCGCGCTGGTCCTGATCTTCATCTTCTATACCGTGCTCGGTTGGGCACCGGCGCCGCTTGGACGCATCGATATGATCGTCATTCCGCCCGTTCCGGTGACGGGCGCGCTGACGATCGATGCGCTGCTGGCCGGCGACCTCGAGGCATTCTCGTCCGCCTGCTCGCACCTTGCCCTGCCGGTCCTGACGCTGGGACTGCTCAACGCCGGTCCCATACTGAAGATGACCCAGGCAACGATGGAGAAAATGCTGGAATCCGATTTCAGCCGCTACGAGGTGCTTTGCGGAGTGCCGCAGAACCTTGTCGCGCGCCATGCCTTGCGCAATGCGCTGCCGTCCATCGTGACCATCATCAGCGTGCTCTACGGCTTTCTGATTGGCGGCGCCGTGCTCGTCGAGATCGTGTTTTCATGGGGCGGTGCAGGGCAGTACGCGGTGCAGGGCGTGCTTAACTCGGACATCTATCCGGTTCTGGGTTTTGTACTGTTCTCCGCCGTCTTCTCCCTTATCGTCTATATCGTGGTCGATCTCATTTACTTCCTGCTCGACCCGCGTATCAGCAACTAGTGAGAATGTCGTTGGGTGAAGCGGAAGTCATAAGCAAGACGCAAAACGCCGCCGGCGATGCCGACAAGGCGCCTTTGATCGATATCAGAAACCTGCGCGTCACATTCCCATCGGGTGGTGCCGAGCCGAAGGCCGTATTGAAGGGCATCAGCCTTGCCGTGCAGCCGGGTGAAATCGTGGGCTTGGTCGGCGAGAGCGGCGCAGGCAAGACGACGCTCGCCCGTTCGATCCTTGGCCTGCCTCCTTCCCCCGGCCGCATCGCCGGAGGCGAGATCCATTTCGAGGGGCGTCAGATCCTCAGCCTGTCCGAAGCCGAGCTCAGGCGTGTGCGCGGCCGTCGCCTTTCGGTGGTGGTGCCCAATCCCCGCGCCGAGCTCAATCCGCTGCTCAAGGTCGGAGATCAGATCGCCTCAATGGCGAAGATACACCTCAATGTAAGCCGCAAGGAAGCGCGCCGAATGGCGCTGCAGATTCTGCGGGACGTCCAGATACCCGACCCCGAACGGCGTATGGACGCCTATCCGCACGAACTCTCCGGCGGCATGGCGCAGCGCGTCGTGATCGCCATGGCGCTGATCTGCAACCCGGCCTTCGTCATTTCCGACGATGCCACCAGCGGCCTCGATGTTACGGTTCAAGCGCAGATCCTGGCCCTGCTCGCAAAGCTGGCTACCGACCATGGCAGCGCTATGCTGTTCATCACCCGCGACGTCGGCATCACCGCGCATTTCTGCAATCGCATAGCGGTGCTGTTTTCCGGCGAGCTCGTCGAGCTTGCCCCGCGCGAAGCACTGTTCCTCGAGCCGGCCCATCCCTACACGCTGATGCTGCTTGCAGCGTTTTCCCATAGCCCGAAGCTCAGGGAAAGCTGGAGCGTGCCGGACACCGACAGGCGGCGTGAATTGACCGCCGGATGCCAGTACGCCGATCGTTGCCCAATCGCTCAGGCGGTTTGCCATACACATCGGCCTCCCTTCGCCGAGATCGGGCCGGGTCATTTCGCTCGCTGCCATTTCCCTGTGAGGCACGCATGAGCGCGGTTCTGACCATCGACAGTCTCTACAAGCGTTTTCCCATCGCCGGCTCGAAGCAGGTGGTCCAGGCGATCAACGGTGTCAGCCTGGCCATCAAGCCGGGTGAGACGCTGGGCCTGGTGGGCGAGAGCGGCTCGGGCAAGACAACCGTCGGCCGCTGCATTGTCGGCCTGGTCGAACCCACCGCCGGGACCATTCGGTTTCGCGACATGGATCTCGCGCAGCGCCGGCAGCACAAGAGCAAGCTGGGTGGCAAGATCCAATTCGTTTTCCAGGAGCCGAACGAATCCCTTGATCCGCGCATGAAGATCGGCGATACGATCAGCGAACCGCTTTTGCCGCTCAAATTCGATCGGGAGACCAGACGCCGCCGTACAGCCGATGCGCTGAGGCTGGTGCGGCTGCACCCCGACCTGCTTGACGCCTACCCCTCGGAGCTGTCGTCGGGCCAGCAACAGCGGGTTGGCGTTGCGCGGGCCATGGTCACCGAGCCGGAGTTGGTCATCCTCGACGAACCCACTTCGGCGCTCGATCCCACGGCGCGTGCCGAGATCATTGATTTGCTGCAGCGCATCCAGCGCGAGCGGAACACCGCGTATCTATTCATCTCGCACGATCTCTCCACGGTGCGGTTCATCAGCCATCGCGTCGCGGTGATGTATCTTGGCATGATCGTGGAGCAGGGCAGCGCCGAAACGGTGTTCAACCGCCCGCAACACCCCTATTCCAGCGGTCTGCTATCATCGGTCATGCTGCCGCATCCGCACCTCAAGATTGAAAGCAGCGTGACCCTCAAGGGCGAAATTCCGAGTCCGATCGATCTGCCTAAAGGCTGCTTCCTCGCTTCGCGCTGTCCCTTCGTCATAGACAGGTGTCGCCACCAGATGCCGCCCGCCGAAACGGTCGGCGAACGGCACACGGTACATTGCTTTCGCCATGATGACGTGGCGGCATCAGTGCCAGCTTCCGACACCTTCAACGTCTTCATGAATGAAGCCGAGCGCATCCTCGGCAGAGCGAAGGCCAACGCCCCAGCGGCACCGTCTCAATAGTCTCAAGCCAACCGTAGGATTAGGAAACAAGCATGTCAGGACGTCTCGCAGGAAAGAAAGCACTGGTGACCGGCGGTGCACGCGGCATCGGCGGCGCGATTGCCACGGCCTTCGCACGTGAGGGCGCGGATGTGGCTGTTCTCGATCTGAAGATCGAGGCTGCCGAGGCCCGTGCCGCCGAGCTTGCAAAGTTCGGCGTGAAGACGTTTGCCATCGCAGCCGACGTCAGCGACGAAGCTCAGGTCGAGGCTGCCGTCAAGAAGGTGGAGGGCGCACTCGGCCGGATCGACATACTGGTGAACAATGCCGGCATCGACACGACCTCGGTCGTGGCCGAAATGGGCACGGCCATGTGGGACCAGATGATGGCTGTGAACCTGCGCAGTGTCTTCCTCTGCACGCGTGCGGTGCTGAAGCCGATGATTGCCCGTAAATTCGGGCGCATCATCAATATCGCCTCGCAACTCGGTCACAAGGGCGCGCCCGAAATGGCGCATTATGCTGCCGCAAAGGCCGGCGTCATCGGCTTTACACGCTCGCTTGCATATGAAGTCGCCCGCGACGGCGTCACGGTGAACGCCATCTGCCCCGGTCCTATCGAAACTGAGCTGTTCAAGGCGTTGCCGGAGGAATGGAAGAGGCGCAAGCTCAACGAACTGCCGATCGGCCGCGCCGGCCACGTGGACGAGATCGCGCCGACGGCCGTGCTTTTGGCATCGGAGGAGGGCGCATACTACGTCGGAGCCACCATGAATCCCAACGGTGGCGACGTTATGCTGTGACGAATGTCGGGCCGAATGGTTTCCTGTCGATGTTTCTTGTTCTAGCTACATAGCAGCGACTTTGTTCGAGCTAGGGGAAGCCATGTCGAGATCCGATCTCAGGGAAGACGAGAAGGCGGCGGCGCAGTTTGCCGAATTGCCGCGCGAGCGCCGGGAAACCGGTGGTGGCGTGGCTCAGGCA
>NZ_RZTO01000002.1:0-33685 GCF_003997225.1 Mesorhizobium sp. M2C.T.Ca.TU.002.02.1.1 | reverse complement strand
GGTGAGCTTCTGCACCGGCCATGGCCGGGTCTGGGACGTCGCGTCGAAGCGGAAGCGCGACAACAGGATCGCCAGCGCGATGATCGCCTCCTGCATGGCGAAGCTGGCGCCGATGCAGACACGCGGGCCGGCGCCGAAGGGCAGGTACTGGAAGCGGTCGATCCTGTCGCGGTTTTCCGGATGGAAGCGTTCGGGCAGGAAAGCGTCCGGCCTGTCCCATAGCTTGCGGTGGCGATGCACGACCCAGGGCATCACAAGCACGGCGGCGTATTTCGGAATGTAGAGACCGTTCCAGGTCTCCGGCTCGATCGGCTCGCGATTGATCGAGGGCGCCGGTGGGTAGAGCCGCAGCGCCTCCTCGAAAGCGGCGCGGGTGAGCGGCATGGCATCCAGCCACTTCGTCGGATCGGGCTCGCGCGCCAGCACGGCGTCGATCTCCCGCTCGACCTTGTCGCGCTCCCAGGGCGCTTCGGCCAGGCAATAGATGGTCCAGCCCAGCGCCCGCGCGGTCGTCTCGTGGCCGGCGCCGATGAAGGTGATGATGTTGTCCTCGACTTCGGCGCGGGTCAACCCGTCCGGCCCCTCTGCGCGCAGCAGAAGCGTGAGGAAGTCCTGCGGCACGCCACCCGGATCGCGCTTCATCCGCTCTTCGCGCATCCTCACCGTGCCGGCGACGATGTCGCGGAAATAGGCCATGGTCTTGCGGCCGCGGATGCGGGTGAAGCGCGGCAGCCATTCCGGCGCGCGCAGCAGGTCGAGCGGGTCGACGCGGCCCATGGTCTCGAACAGGCGGTCGATCTCCCGGGCGAAGCTGCCCGGCTCGCCGGCGATCTCGCCGGAAAACAGCGTCTCGGCGAGGATGTCATAGGTGAGCAGCGTCATATCATGGGCGACATCGGTCTGGCCGCCGGCCTCGTAGCGGGTGACGAATTCCAGCGTGCGCTTCAGCATCGGTCCGGCGAAACCGAAGATGTGGCGCGGCGTGAACACCGGCGCCATCGCCTTGCGCGAGCGCTTCCAAACCTCGCCCTCGGCGGTCAGCAGCCCGTCGCGCAGGATCGGCCGCAGCACCAACTGGCGCACGGTCGCCATCTTGTAGTTTCTGGCGTTGTCGATCAGCACATGGCGGATAAGGCCGGGATCGTTGGCGACCACCAGCGGCCCGCCCACGCCGGTCACCGAAATCCAAGGCTCGTTGTAGGTATGCTCGCCCCACAGTTCGAGCGGGTTGCGGTAGATGATGCGCATCATCTCCAACGTCGAAGGCGGCTTTGTGCGCGGCGTCGGCGCCGGCGGCACGAAGGGGGCGGGCTTGGTGTCCATGAAGCATGCTCCGCTGTCAGAGCCGAATGTAGTGACCGACAAGACCGGCGTCCATGTGACCGAACGGCAGCGCACGGTCGCCACATCTCGCCGGAATGTGACCGACATCAGCCGGTAGCTGCTTGTTGCCGGCGGAACCTTACGTTAGTCACCAATGGATACCGCCAAGCAAGGAGTTCCCCGTGAAGCATCGTCTGGACATCATCATCGGCAGCACGCGGCCAGGACGCGCCGGGCCGATTTTCGGCGAATGGCTGGAAGGCTTCGCGCGCGAGCACGGCAAGTTCGAGCCGGTGCTGACGGACATCGCGGCGTTCAACCTGCCGATGCTCGACGAGCCGCACCATCCGCGCCTGCGCAAATACGAGAACGACCACACCAAGGCCTGGTCGAAGGCGATCGATGCCGCCGACGCCTTCGTGTTCGTCGCCCCGGAGTATAACTACTTCGTGGCGCCCGCGATCGTGAACGCCATCGACTACCTGATGCATGAATGGCGTTACAAGCCAGCTGCGATCTTCAGCTATGGCGGCGTGTCCGGCGGCCTGCGCGCGGCGCAAGCGCTGAAGCCGCTGCTCACCTCCGTCGGCGTCATGCCGATCCCGGAGGGGGTGGCGCTTCCGGCCTATGCGAGCCTTCTCGATGAGAAGCGCGCCTATCATCCGAGCGAGCAGGTGCAGGGCGGCGCCAGAACCATGCTCGACGAGCTGTCCCGCTGGAGCGAAGCGCTGAAGGCGTTGCGCGCCGCCGGATAGGCACATTCCTCAGCGTAGCGAAGCCGCGCTTCGGCGTGTTTTCGCGCCTCGACAGGCCCTTGCGGGAGGACGCCGCCTGCCATGTTCGCGCGAGGCAGGGAAAGACCGCTCGCCAAGCCGGCAAAATGGCCGCAAACCTTGGAAAAGCAGCCGTTTGCGCCTATATCTAGGACATCAAAACGGCGCGATTCGGGGCCATTTTTCCGCGCCGGACCATAGACATCAATCAGACAGGTATTCATGAGCGACCAGACCGAAAGCGCCAATGGCGCGGGAGCCGAATACGGCGCCGATTCCATCAAGGTTTTGAAGGGGTTGGATGCCGTGCGCAAGCGTCCAGGCATGTATATCGGCGACACCGATGACGGCTCGGGCCTGCATCACATGGTCTATGAGGTGGTGGACAACGCCATCGACGAGGCGCTGGCGGGCCACGCCGACCTCGTCTCGGTGACGCTCAACCCCGACGGTTCCGTCACCGTCATCGACAATGGCCGCGGGATTCCGACCGATATCCACCCCTCAGAGGGCGTGTCGGCGGCCGAAGTGATCATGACGCAGCTGCATGCCGGCGGCAAATTCGACCAGAATTCCTACAAGGTCTCCGGCGGCCTGCACGGCGTCGGCGTCTCTGTGGTCAACGCGCTTTCCGCCTGGCTCAAGCTCAAGATCCGCCGCAATGGCGAAATCTTCGAGATGAGCTTCACACATGGCAATGCCGACGCGCCGCTTAAGGTCACCGGCACCTATGTGCAGGACAAGCGCCCGGGCACCAATGAAGGCCGCAGCGGCAGTGAGATCACCTTCTTCCCCTCGGCCGAGACCTTCACCATGGTCGAGTTCGACTACAACACGCTGGAGCACCGGCTGCGCGAGCTCGCCTTCCTCAACTCCGGCGTGCGCATCATTTTGACCGATGCGCGCCATGCCGACCTCGTGCGCCATGAGTTGCACTATGACGGCGGCCTCGAAGAGTTCGTCAAATATCTCGACCGGGTGAAGAAGCCGCTGATCGAGGCGCCGATCGCCATCCGCGCCGAGCGCGACGGCATCACCGTCGAAGTCGCGATGTGGTGGAACGACAGCTACCACGAGAATGTCCTGGCCTTCACCAACAACATCCCGCAACGCGACGGCGGCACGCATCTGGCGGGCTTCCGCGCGGCGCTGACCAGGCAGATCACCGGCTACGGCGAATCGTCGGGCCAGACCAAGAAGGAAAAGGTCTCGCTGACCGGCGACGATTGCCGCGAGGGCCTGACCGCGGTGCTCTCGGTCAAGGTGCCGGACCCGAAATTCTCCTCGCAGACCAAGGACAAGCTGGTTTCCTCCGAGGTTCGCCCGGTCGTGGAGAGCCTGGTCAACGAGGCGCTCGGCACCTGGCTCGAAGAGCATCCGAGCGAAGGCAGGGTCGTGGTCGAGAAGGTGATCCAGGCGGCCGCCGCGCGCGAGGCCGCGCGCAAGGCGCGCGACATCACGCGCAAGAGCACGCTCGGCGTCACCTCGCTGCCCGGCAAGCTCGCGGACTGCCAGGAGCGCGATCCGGCGAAGTCGGAAATCTTCATCGTCGAGGGTGACTCGGCCGGTGGCTCGGCCAAGGGCGGGCGCTCGCGCCAGAACCAGGCGATCCTGCCGCTGCGGGGCAAGATCCTGAACGTGGAGCGCGCCCGCTTCGACCGCATGCTCTCCTCCGACATGATCGGCACGCTGATCACCGCGCTCGGCACCTCGATCGGCAAGGACGAGTTCAACGCCGACAAGCTGCGCTACCACAAGATCATCCTGATGACCGACGCCGACGTCGACGGCGCCCACATCCGCACGCTGCTGCTCACCTTCTTCTTCCGGCAGATGCCGGAGCTGATCGAGCGCGGCCACCTCTACATCGCCCAGCCGCCGCTCTATAAGGTGACGCGGGGCAAGAGCTCGCAATATCTCAAGGACGAGAGCGCCTACGAGGAATACCTGATCGAGTCCGGACTGGACGAGGCCTCGCTGGTGCTTGCCTCCGGCGAGGTGCGAGCCGGGCAGGACCTGCGCGCCTCCGTCGACGACGCGCTGGCGGTGCGCCAGCTGATCAACGGGCTGCATACGCGCTACAACCGCGACGTCGTCGAACAGGCCGCAATCGCCGGCGCGCTCAACGCCGACGTGCTCGCCGATCTCGGCCGCGCCACCGCGATGGCCGAGCGTGTCGCGAAGCGGCTGGACATGATCGCCGAGGAGACCGAGCGCGGCTGGACCGGACGGCTTTCGACCTCCAATGACGGCTCGGGCGGCTATGTCTTCGAGCGCACCGTGCGCGGCGTGAAGGATGTGGTGCAGCTCGATGCCGGATTGATCAATTCGGCCGATGCGCGCCAGCTCGACCGCTATGCGCCGCGGCTTTCGGAAGTCTATGGCGAACAGCCCAGCTTGCGCCGCAAGGAGGCCTCGGAGCTGCTTTCGGGGCCGTTGGCGCTGCTCAACGCGGTGTTCGCTTCCGGCCGCAAGGGCCTCACCATGCAGCGCTACAAGGGCCTCGGCGAGATGAATGCCGAGCAGCTGTGGGAAACCACGCTGGACCCGAATGTGCGCTCGCTGCTGCAGGTCAAGGTCAACGACGCGACCGACGCGGATTCGCTGTTCTCGCGGCTGATGGGTGACGAAGTGGAGCCGCGCCGCGAGTTCATCCAGGACAATGCGCTGTCGGTGGCCAATCTGGACATCTGAGCGCGGCCTGGCCGACAGTTTTCGCAATAAAAAAGCCCGCATCGAGCGGGCTTTTTTATTGCAGGAACTGCGGCTGGATCAGTGGTCCATGGCCTTGACGATTTCCTCGGTCATCTTCTTGGCGTCGCCGAGCAGCATCATCGTGCCGTCCTTGTAGAACAGCGTGTTGTCGATGCCGGCATAGCCGGAGCCGAGCGAGCGCTTGACGAAGAGGCAGGTGCGAGCCTTGTCGACGTCGAGGATCGGCATGCCGTAGATCGGCGAGGACTTGTCGTCGCGGGCGGACGGGTTGGTGACGTCGTTGGCGCCGATGACATAAGCGACGTCGGCCTGCGCGAATTCCGAGTTGATGTCCTCGAGCTCGAACACCTCGTCGTAAGGCACGTTGGCCTCGGCCAAGAGCACGTTCATGTGGCCGGGCATGCGGCCGGCGACCGGATGGATGGCATATTTCACCTCGACGCCGTTGGCCTTGAGCTTGTCGGCCATCTCGCGCAGCGCATGCTGCGCCTGGGCGACGGCCATGCCGTAGCCGGGCACGATGATGACCTTCTGCGCGTTCATCATCAGGTAAGCGGCGTCGTCGGCCGAACCCTGCTTGACGGTGCGCTCGATGCCGTCGTCGCTTGCCGCGGCCGTCTCGCCGCCGAAGCCGCCAAGGATGACCGAGATGAAGGAGCGGTTCATGCCCTTGCACATGATGTAGGACAGGATCGCGCCGGACGAGCCGACCAGCGCGCCGGTGATGATCAGCGCCAGATTGCCGAGCGTGAAGCCAAGCGCCGCCGCCGCCCAGCCCGAATAGGAATTCAGCATCGACACCACGACCGGCATGTCGGCGCCGCCGATCGGGATGATGAGCAGCACGCCGAGCACCAGCGAGGCGGCGACGATCAGCCAGAAGATAAGCTTGGACTCAGTGGTCACGAGCAGCACGATCAGCACCACCAGGGCGATGCCGAGCACGATGTTGATGAGGTGGCGGCCGCCGATCATGATCGGCTTGCCGGACATGCGGCCGTCGAGCTTGAGGAAGGCGATGACCGAGCCGGTGAAGGTGATGGCGCCGATGGCGACGCCAAGGCTCATCTCGACCAGCGCCTGGGCGTGGATATCGCCCGCCGTGCCGATGCCGAAGCTTTCGGGTGCGTAGATGGCGGCGGCCGCGACCATGACCGCGGCGAAGCCGACGAGCGAATGGAAGGCGGCGACCAGTTGCGGCATCGAGGTCATGGCGATGCGGCGCGCGGTGACCGCGCCGATGCCGCCGCCGATGGCGAGACCGAGCACGATCAGGCCGAAGCGGCCGGCCGACGGGAGCGCCAGCGCCAGCGTGGTGGCAATGGCGATGCCCATGCCGATCATGCCGTAGAGATTGCCCTGGCGGCTGGTGGTCGGATGCGACAGGCCGCGCAGCGCCAGGATGAACAGGATGCCGGAGACGAGATAGAGGAAGGAAGCGAGATTGACGGTCACGTCACTTGTCCTTCTTCTTGTACATGGCCAGCATGCGCTGGGTGACCAGGAAGCCGCCGAAGATATTGACCGAGACCAGCACCAGGGCGACGAAGCCGAAGCCCGCCGCAAGGCCGGAAGCGGCGATGCCGACGGCAAGCAGCGCGCCGACGACGATGACGGAAGAGATTGCGTTGGTGACGGCCATCAGCGGCGTGTGCAGCGCCGGCGTCACCGACCACACGACATAATAGCCGACGAAGATCGCCAGCACGAAGATGGCGAAGCGGAAGACGAAGGGATCGACGGCTCCGCCCGAAAGCGCGTGCGCCGCGCCGCTTGCGGCATCGGCCGCGCCCGGCGCGTTGTTGGCGAGATCCTGCACCGCGAGCCGCACGGCGGCGGTCGCCTGATCGAGCTGATCGAGAGCTTTCTGCAAGGCGTCCATCACGCGGTCCCCTTAGGCTTGGCTGCGGACTTCTTCTTTGCCGCCGGCTCGGTGCGCGGCTCTTGCGCCGCCTTGGCGAAGGCAGGATGCACGACTTGGCCAGCATCGGTCAGCATCGTCGCCTTGACCAGTTCGTCGTCGCGCTTGATGGCAAGCGTCTTCGTCGCCTTGTCGACCATGGTCTCGAGGAAGGCGTAGAGGTTCTTGGCATAGAGCAGCGAGGCGGATGCAGCGACACGACCAGGCACGTTGAGATGGCCGACGATCTTGACGCCGTTCTCGGTCGTCACGACCTTTCCGGGCACCGCGCCTTCGACGTTGCCGCCGCGCTCGACCGCAAGGTCGACGATCACCGAACCCGGCTTCATCGAGGCGACCATGGCCGCCGACACCAGCTTCGGCGCCGGGCGGCCGGGGATCAGCGCGGTGGTGATGACGATGTCCTGCTTGGCGATGTGCTCGGCCGTCAGCGCCGCCTGCTTGGCCTGATATTCCTTCGACATTTCCTTGGCGTAGCCGCCGGCCGTCTCGGCGGCCTTGAACTCCTCGTCCTCGACCGCCAGGAACTTGGCGCCGAGCGACTGCACCTGCTCTTTCACCGCCGGACGCACGTCGGTGGCGGTGACGATCGCGCCGAGGCGACGCGCCGTGGCGATCGCCTGCAGGCCGGCGACGCCGACGCCCATGATGAAGGTCTTGGCGGCCGGCACCGTGCCCGCGGCGGTCATCATCATCGGCAGCGCGCGGTCATATTCGCCCGCCGCGTCGATCACCGCCTGGTAGCCGGCAAGGTTGGCTTGGCTAGACAGCACGTCCATCACCTGCGCGCGGGTGATACGCGGCATGAACTCCATGGAAAAGGCGGTGATGCCGGCCTTGGCCATCGCGGCCACCGCGGCGTCGTTGCCGTAGGGATCCATGATGGCGATGACGGCGGCGCCCGACTTGTAGCCCTTCAGCTCGGCATCCGTCGGACGGCGCACTTTCAGCACGACATCGGCCTTTTTGGCGTCGGCCGCCGTCCCGATCGCGCCGCCGGCAGCGGTGAAATCCTGGTCGGGGATGCGGGAGCCGAGGCCGGCGCCCTTCTCGACGATCACGTCGAAGCCTAGACCCGCCAGACGTTTGACCGTCTCCGGCGAGGCCGCGACGCGCGGCTCGTTCGGGTCAACCTCACGAGGGATGAATACGATTTGTCCCACCGGATGATCCTTTCGGCTGGAACCTTGATTGCGCAAAGCGTCAGCCGGGACGTCCGGTGACGTCAAGTGCAATTGGCTTGGGAAATCTACCGCAGAATGAGGGCGCCGACGGCCATGATCAAGATGAACAGGATGGTCCCCGAGAAGAAGCCGCCGACGAAGAAGCCGAAGGCCATCGCAATAAGAATGGCGGCACACACCAGCGAGCCGTATTTGGCAAGGCCGAGGAAAGCCTTGTAGGTACGGTCGTGCTCGGCATAGTCCATCTGCGCGCCAAGCTCGACAGGACCGGTCGGCGAGTGATCAGCCATGGAAGTACCCCTTCGAAAATGCCTGTGAGGCACATAGCGAAAAGCCGAACCAAGAGCAATGGCGCTATTGCCGCACGGCCTGCGACAACAGCCTCAAACGAAAGTTGAAATTGAACGCCATGCCTTCGTCCGCGCCGCGAGGGGGATTTCAGCCGGCGAGATGGGGAAAAAGGCCGAGCAGGCCGACGACGATCAGGTAAAGCGCGACGATGTAGTTGAGGAGCCGCGGCATCACCAGGATCAGCACCCCGGCGATCAGCGAGATCAGCGGCGTCAGCGCGAGCGAGTGGATGGTCATGCGGGGATCCTCTTCGCGTTGTTCCAAGGTTGTTCGACCACCTCAACGCGAATGGCGTGAAAAAGCTCCGCCGGCCACGCGAAGCGTCAGGCCGCCTCGTGATAGTATTTGGCCGTCGGCAGTATGGTCAGCGGCGCAAGCTCCCCGGCATTAGGCACCTCGAACAGCATGCGCTGCTCCATCGGCGTGGAGCGGAAGAAGGGGAAGCGCGAGAAAGACCGCTCGCGGATGGCCGCGACATTGGCGCGATAGAGCACTACCTGGTAGTTCAGCCCCGGATAATCGCGCAGCTCACCGATCTGCTCAGAGCAATAGATGCGGCGGTAAAAGCCGGCGTGCTCAGGCCGAATGGTCGAAAGACAATAGGGCGCTTCAAAATAGAAGCATGCCATGCCGGCGAGCCTCAGCGTCAGATAAGGAATCAGCGGATAAACACGCGACCACTCCGGATCAGCCGCGAAACGGCTCGGATCGACGAAATGCGCACCCGCCGCCAGCATCGGACGCAATATGTCGCCGTAGACGGTCGTCGATGGTGACTGTGGCGTAGCGCTGCAGGCGTGATGTATACGCAGCGTGCTGACCAACGTGCCGTCGATGTAGATGCCAAACTTGGAGCAATTGGCCGCTTCGTCAAGATCGTCATGGACGATGTGGCTGGGATTTTCCGGGACCATATCGCTCAGGCGATAGGACTTGTAGCGTAGCCTGTAGATATCCTCGAGATCTTCGCCCTTGTCGCAACGGCGATATTCGGTGCGCTCCAGCATTTCGTATACGTGGCGAGCGAAGTTCGACGCGTGGTCGGACGCATCTACTCCACCCGCGCCCGCCCTTTGACGAAGCGCCATCAACCGCGCACTCATTTACTAACCTCGTAACCAGCCGCACCGCAACCGTACGTCAGGGCGACCAGATGTAAAGATGAAAATCGGATCGAGGCTGTTTACCGAGCGTTAAGGTTAATAATTGGTAAAATTGTACTAAAAAGCCGCACGTCATGGGCAGAACTTAGCGCCGCCCCGCCTTCTTCGCTGTCCTGATATCCTCGGCAAAAGGCCAGACGGTGTTTGACATCGTCTCGATACCGGAGGCCGTCAACGCCGAACCGAACAAGAAGCCCTGCACCAGATCCGGGTTGACCTCCAGCGCCAGGATCTTGAGTTGCTCAAAGGTCTCGACGCCTTCGACAGTCACGGACAAGCCAAGTGGCCGGGACATATTGATGATGCCTCGCAACAGCTCCAGAGAGCGGCTGTTCTGGGTGACGTCTATGAGGAACGAGCGGTCGATCTTGATCTTGTCGAGTGGCAGCTTGTGAAGATAGCTGAGGCTCGAATAGCCGGTGCCGAAGTCGTCAAGCGCTATGCGCACGCCGAGTTGCTTCAATTCCTCCAGGTATTGCCTTGTCAGCGACTTGTCATCGAGCAGCGCGGTCTCGGTGACCTCGATTTCGAGGCGTCCCGGCGCAAGGCCCGATGCCGCTAGCGCTTCGCGCACCTTCTGGACCACGTCACGGTTCCGGAAATCCTTGGCCGACAGGTTGACCGACACGCTGGTCTTGGCCGGCCATTTGGCGCATTCGGCGCAAGCCGCCCGCAGCACGAAAGTGCTAATCTCGGAGATGATGCCCATCTCCTCGGCGAGCGGAATGAAGACACTGGGTGAGATCGGGCCGAGATCGGGATGATCCCAACGGCAGAGCGCCTCGCAACTGGCGATGCGCATGGTGCTGACAGCCACAATCGGCTGGTAGACGACGCGCAACTCCCTGGCTTGCACCGCGTTGCGCAGATCCGCCTTCATCAGTTGGCGATTGCGGAAGGCGGCATCCATGGCCGCCTCGAACAGCCGCCAGCTGTTCTTGCCGAGCTCCTTGGCCTTGTAGAGGGCAAGGTCAGCCTTGACGATCATGGCGTCCGCGTCGGTATCCTTGACCCGGGAAAGCACCGCGCCGCCACTGGCCTGGATGCGCAAGCCGTGGCCGGCGACGTCTACTTCGCCCTGCAGGTCCGCGAATATCTGGTCGAGCAGGGTACCGAGATGGCTTTCGTCCTCGACGCGATCGAAGAAGATCATGAATTCGTCGCCGCCGAAGCGGCTGACGGTGATGCCGGGTCCGGCGATCGCGGCGAGGCGCTCGGCCACGGCATAGATCAGCCCGTCGCCGACCGGATGCCCGAGCGTGTCGTTGACGCTCTTGAAGTCGTCGAGATCGAGCACCGCGAGGCCGCAGAGCCGATCGCGGTTCCCGGAGGTCATCGCCTCACCAACCAGTTCGTGGAAATAGGCGCGGTTCGGCAGGCCGGTCAAATTGTCGTAGCGCGCCATGAAGCGGATCTTTTCCTCCGCCTCGACGCGCGCCGTCACATCCTCGAAGGTGATGACGCCCAGTTCCTGGCTGCCTTCGCGGGCGGAGAATTCGTAGTGCTGGCCATTGGCGAGGGAAACGAGCACCTTGCGGTCGCGGCCCTCGCGCAAGGCGCGCGTCAGCTGCGCCTCGATATAGCGGCAGTCTTTCGGCGCCAGCATGCCTCCGGCAACGCCGCGCATCAGAAGACCGTGGATCGACCGGCCGAGCAGCGAGTCGGCCGATTTCAGCGACATCAAATGGGCGGCTTCGGCATTGGCGACCGCGACGCGTCCGTCTGGGCCGAGCATGACAAGGCCATGCGACATGGTGTTGAGTGCCCGGTTGAAGCGCTGGGCAAGACGGTTGGCCTTCTTCTCTTCCGACAATGCCGCAAAGAGCACCTCGCGGACGAGGTCCGCGAAGCGCTTTATTGCAAACAGGAACGGCGCCGACAAAAGGCCGAGGATGAAATGGTAGGGGTCGCCGCGCAAGATGAAGCCCAGTGAGATCGGCCAAGTCATGGTCATGATGAAGATCATCACCATTCTGGGCGAGCCGTAATTGCGGCCGGCGATTGATGTGGCGGAGGCCAGCGTCACACAAACGGCGGCGATTTCGGCGAAATTGTCGTGCGCCAGATAGATGCCGACAAAGCAAAAGGCACCCAGCATAAATCCGTGCATGGAACCGTAGAGAATGTAATCATTCTCGCGGCGACGCGCCTCCTCCCAGTTCCTTGGTGACGGCGCGTGGCGGTACTTTCTGATGTTGCGCAGGCGCAGGAACGCAACTGTCAGAAATCCAGCTGCAACAGCTATGTAGGTTGGATCCTTGGTCTTCCAGTAGACCAGGACGACCAGCAAGGTCTGCGCGAAGAATCCTATGGAAAGCGTCAGACCGTCGCGAAACAGGGTTTCCACGAACGGGATGTAGACGTCGACCGGGATCTCGCTCTTTTTTCTCAGTTTCACGCCCGAATCCCAATCACTGGGATCCTAGCAGTGTCATATTCGCCTTAAGAAAGCTTTAGAGAGAGCTTTACGAGCCGTCCCGTCAAGTCAATCGACGTTACGGACGCCATGAAACGCTCGTTCAGGTAAACAAGGCGTATCGATCACTCGGCCGCCTGCAATTCCGCGCTTGCCAGCGGCCTTTGCAGACGCTCGATCAGCCGCGCCCGCTCACCCCCTGCCTTCGCGGCGCTGGCCTGCCGAACATGGCCGTAGCCGCGGATCAGCGCCGGCACGGAGGCCAAGGCCGTCGCGGCTTCCACCCTGCCCGGCGCCAGTGCCGCGGCGATAAGGTCGAGATCGGCCTCATACTCTCTCAGCGACTGCCGCTCGATGCGCCGCTCGGCCGTGTAGCCGAAAAGGTCGAAGGCGGTTCCGCGCAGGCCCTTCATCGCCGCCAGCAGCCGGAAACCCTTCATCATCCATGGGCCGAAGCTCGATTTCCGGGGCTTGCCGTCATTGCCGCGCCGGCCGAGGATCGGCGGCGCGAGATGGAACTCGAGCTTGTCATAGCTCTGGAACTGCTTGGCGAGGTCGGTGGCGAAAGTGCCGTCGGTGTAGAGCCGCGCCACCTCATACTCGTCCTTGATCGCCATCAGCTTGAAGAGGTTCCTGGCGGCTGCCTCGGTCACCGCGGTCGAGCCTGGCACGGCCTTGGCTTCAGCGGCGCGCACCATCGCCACACGATCGGCGTAGCGCCTGGCGTAGGCGGCGTTCTGATAGGCGGTGAGGAAGGCCACGCGGCGGGCGATGACATCGTCCAGCGTCTCGGCGGGCTTCGACGCCGGCTTGCCGGTCTGGGCGACCAGGCCGCGCACGAAATCGGGCTGATGCGCGGCGCGACGGCCCCAGCGGAAAGCCGCGATATTCATCGCCACCGCTTCGCCGTTCAATTCTATCGCCTTTTCAACGGCTTCGGCCGAAAGCGGCAGGCCGCCATGCTGGAAAGCGAAGCCAAGCATGAACATGTTGGCGCCGAGCGAATTGCCGAACAGCGCGGTCGCCGTGCGGGTGGCGTCGAAGAAATGCGCCTTGTCGTCGCCGGCGGCCGCCCGGATCGCCTTCTTCAGCCGCTCGACCGGCAGCGAGAAGTCGGCGGAACGGGTGAATTCACCGGGCATGATCTCGGCGGTGTTGGCGAGGAAGATCGTGTGGCCCTCGCGCACCGCGCCCAGCACCTTCTTGGCGCCGGAGACGACGAGGTCGCAGCCGAGCACAAGATCGGCCTTGCCGGCCGAAACGCGAATGGCGTGGATGTCCTCGGGTGTCGGGGCGATGCGGACATGGGTGAAGACCGAGCCGCCCTTCTGGGCGAGGCCGGCCATGTCGATCATGCCGCAGCCCTTGCCCTCCAGATGCGCGGCCATGCCGAGCACCGCGCCGACGGTGACGACACCGGTGCCGCCGACCCCGTCGATGATCCCCGCCCAACCCTGGTTGCCCATGCCGAATTCAGCCGGCGCCGGCACGCCGTCGAGAGGATCGGCTCTGCCGGCAATGCCTTCGGCCTTCCTGATCTTGCCGCCATGCACGGTGACGAAGGACGGGCAGAAACCGTTGAGGCAGGAGAAATCCTTGTTGCAGCTCGACTGGTCGATGCGGCGCTTGCGGCCGAATTCGGTCTCGACCGGCTGGATCGAGACGCAGTTGGACTGCACGCCGCAATCGCCGCAGCCTTCGCAGACCAGCTCGTTGATGAAGACGCGCTTGTCGGGATCGGGGAAGGTGCCGCGCTTGCGGCGCCGGCGTTTTTCGGCGGCGCAGGTCTGGTCGTAGATCAGCACCGAAACGCCCTTCACGTCACGCAATTCGCGCTGGACGAGATCGAGATCGTCGCGGTGATGGACGCTGATACCGGCCGGAAAATCCGCCTTGCCGGCATATTTGTCAGGTTCGTCGGTGACGACGGCGATACGGTCGACGCCCTCGGCGCGCACTTGTCTCGCGATCATGTCGACGGTGAGGCCGCCCTCGTGCGGCTGGCCGCCGGTCATCGCCACGGCGTCGTTGTAAAGGATCTTGTAGGTGATGTTGGCGCCGGAGGACAGCGCGAAGCGGATCGCCAGCAAGCCGGAATGGTTGTAGGTGCCGTCGCCGAGATTCTGGAAGATGTGGTCGCGCTTCGAGAACGGCGCCTGGCCGACCCATTGCGCGCCCTCGCCGCCCATGGCGGTGAAGCCGACAGTGTTCCTGTCCATCCACAGCGCCATGAAGTGGCAGCCGATGCCGGCGGCGGCCAGCGAGCCGTCCGGCACCTTGGTCGAGGAATTGTGCGGGCAACCCGAGCAGAAGAAAGGCGTGCGCGAGCCGATATCGACGGTGTCGGCGAGCATCGCCTGGAACTGGCGCAGCTTCGCCACCCGCGCCGCGATCTCTTCCGACGGGCCGATGGTGCGCAGGATGCGCTCGCCGAGCGCGATGGCGGTCTCGTTCGGATCGAGCGCGCCCTTGGCCGGGAACAGCCAGTCGCCGCGCTCGTCCTTCTTGCCGACGATCACCGGCTGGACGGCGGTACCGTAGAGGTTCTCGCGCAGCTGCACCTCGATCAGCGAGCGCTTCTCCTCGACGACGACGATGGTGTCGAGGCCGCGGGCGAACTCGGCGATGTGCTGGAAATCGAGCGGCCACGGGCAGCCGACCTTGAACAGGCGGATGCCGATGCGGTTGGCGGCCTGCTCGTCGATGCCGATATCCTCCAGCGCCTGGCGGACGTCGAGATAGCTCTTGCCGATGGTGATGACGCCGAGCTTGGGATTGCGGCCGCCGGAATAGACGATGCGGTTGAGGCCATTGGCGTGGATGAAGGCGGAAGCGGCGGCGCGCTTATACTCGTGCAGCCGCTCTTCCTGGCCGAGCATGTCGATCTCGTGGCGGATGTTCAGGCCGCCCGGCGGCATGTCGAATTCGGGAATGACGATGCCCAGGCGCTCGATCGAGGCGTCGACCGAGGCCGTCGATTCGATGTTGTCCTTGACGCATTTGATCGCCGCCCAGGTGCCGGCGAAGCGCGACATGGCAAAGCCGTAAAGGCCGTAGTCGATGATCTCCTGGACGCCGGCCGGATTGAGGATCGGCACCATGGTGTCGACGAAGAGGAATTCGGTGGCATGCGCGTTGGTCGATGATTCGGCCATATGGTCGTCGCCCATCAGGGCAAGCACGCCGCCATGTTTCGACGAGCCGGCAAGATTGGCATGACGGAAGACGTCGCCGGACCGGTCGACGCCCGGCCCCTTGCCGTACCAGACGGAGAAGACGCCGTCATGCGTGCCTTCGCCCAGCAACTCGGTCTGCTGCGAGCCCCAGCAGGCCGTGGCGGCGAGCTCCTCGTTGAGGCCGGGCTGGAAGACGATATCGGCTTGAGCGAGCTGCTTCTTCGCCCGCCACAGCTGCATGTCGAGGCCGCCGAGAGGCGAGCCCCGATAGCCGGAAACGAAGCCCGCCGTGTTGAGGCCGGCGCGGCGGTCGCGCTCGCGCTGCATCAGAAGCATGCGCACGACCGCCTGCGCGCCGGACAGGAAGACGCGCTCCTTGCCAAGGTCGAACTTGTCGTCGAGCGCGACGTCGTGCAGCGTCATCAGGCATTTCCTCTGCGGAGGCGGCCCAAATCAGGCAGCCAACGTCGGAGTGGGACGCCGCAGTCTTTCGTCCCTTGGCGGTGAGGTCAAACAAAATCGCAGGGGCCAGATAACACGCAACAAACGGTCTGGCGAGTGGCCGGCGGCGCATGCAAGATCACGCTAAGCGCTTCCCGAGGAACAAAAATTTCGCGTTGGCGCGGCTTTTGTTCGACAAAACTCCGGGCGGAAGGCTACGGCGAAGTCGCCGCGCCTAGCCGTTTCACACTTTTCCTGGGATTGCTTTGACGCCTGCGTTTCAGGTCGCCTTCGAGCAATCCGGCTTCTGCTCGTCGGGCAGCTTGCCGTTCGGGTGGCCGGCAAGGTCAGGATTGAGCTCGTATTTCGGGCCGATCACCAGCGGCCGGTCCGGCAACATGGTCTGGTCCTCCGACGAGGTCATGGTGGTGTCAATGCTTTGCAGCAATGTGCCGCTCGCATCCTCGATGCGGATCGAGACTTTGTAAGGCTTGTCCTTGACCACGCAGGAGAGCGGCGGGCTGGTCAGCGTGATGTGGGGCAACTTCGGCCAGATCTTCTGGTTGACGACGAGCGGGTCGCCGCCGGCCGGGTTCTGGAAGCTCACCACGGCGACCTGGCCGTCCACCATCGGCCGCAGCGGCTTCAGCGTGATGACGTAGGTGGCGATGGCCAGCCGGTAGTTGAACTCAAACAGCTTGCCGGAAATGGCAAAGAGCTGGTCCTTGCCGGTGTCGCGGCAGGCGCCGAGCGCGACAGCGGCGACCAGGCGGCACCGACCAGAGCCGAACGCGACAATTTCCTAAGCATTGGGAACCTCCCTCGCCGCCGTACGGCGGCGGTAATAGCGGTTTGCCTTCTGGCGATTGCCGCAAACGGCCATGTCGCACCACAGGCGGCTGGCGTTGCGGCTGCGGTCGACGAACAGCCAGCTGCAATTGGGGCAGATCCGAAGCCGCGCCACCGTTTCGCCCTGCAGCAGCGACAGCGCCGAGACGGCCAAGGCCGCCTCGAAGGCAATCGGCGTTTGCGGATCGCCGAAGGGCCGGCCGGGCGCGCCGATCTCGGTCGCATTACCGGACAGTCCGCCGGCGCAGGCCGTGAGGAAATCCGGCAGGAGACTGGTCGCGAGCGCGCCGTTCGACACGGCATGGCGAAACAGGCGATCGGTCGCTTCGCGGATCGAGATGACGGTCGGTTTTATCTCGCCCGGTTCCGGCGCCCGCAGCCGCCGGCCGCCGAGTTCGGTCGCGCGAAAACCGCTCGCCGCCTCGGCGAAGCGGGCGATCTCGGCCGGGTCGTCGAAACGGTCGAAGGACTTTTGCGGATCGTTGCGCAGCACGACGGTGTTCGCCGTATCGAGCGCAAGGATGCCGCCGGTGAAGCGGTGCGGGGTCCAGGAAACCGTCATGGACAGAAATCTAACCGATAAAACGTGTTTGACAAGTTAGATTCCGAATGCAACGGTTCGCCAAGGTCGCGTCACACGACCCGCGGGATATCGCATGCTCTATTTCTTCCAGCAGGTGCTGAACGGGCTGCATTCGGGCGCGCTCTATGCGCTGCTCGCCTTCGGCTATGTGCTCACCAACGGCATCCTGCATCGCACGAACCTGGCTTACGGCGCGCTGTTCGCCTTCTGCGGCCAGACGATGATCCTGACCGCCGCCTTCGGCTACCAGGCGCTGTGGCTGACGCTTGCCGCCGCGGTGGCGCTCGGCGTGGCCGCCGCCATTCTCTATGCGGTGCTGATCAGCCACGTCCTGTCGCGCAGCGTTTTCGAGAGGCTTGCCGACCGCTCGCCCAACGCCATCGTGGTGACGACGCTCGGCATCCTGCTCTTCCTGTCGGAGGCGAGCCGCATCGCCGCCGACACGCATGATCTGTGGTTGCCGCCGATGCTCGCCACCCCGGTCATTTTCGCCGAGGGCGACGGCTTCAAGGTCACGCTTACCATCATCCAGCTGCTCGACTGCGCGGCGGTCATCGCGCTGGTGGCGCTGGCAGCCTGGCTGTTTTCGCATTCGCGCTTCGGCCGCGCCTGGCGCGCCGTCTCCGACGACCCGAAAGCGGCGGCGATGTGCGGCGTCGATGTGCGCGTCGTGTTCCGCCGCGCCGTGCTGTTCGGCGGCCTCTGCGCCGCCCTGGCCGGCGTGCTTGCCGGTCTCTACTACGGCAATGTCTCCTTCGGCACCGGGCTGATCTACGGCCTCAAGATCCTGTTCGTGACGGCGGTCGGGGGCTATCTGTCGCCGCTCAAGGCGGCGCTTGGCGCAGCGGCCTTCGGCATGGCGGAATCGCTTTGGGCCGGCTACTTCCCGCTCGAATGGCGCGACGCCTGGATCTATCTCTTCCTCGTCGCCATGCTGGTGCTGATCGGCACCGGGCGCGACCAGGCCAAGATCGCCTGATCCCCGGACTTTCGTTGCCCCCAGACTTTCGTTGCCCCAGACTTTCGTTGCATGACGCATCGTCAGGCGGCGGTATTCCGCCACTGTCCAGCGTGCCGATCCGTTTGCCACGGCTTTGTCATGTTGACCTGCCGGACCACGCGCTGCATATCGTTGGGCCAAGCGGCGCGACACCGGAGGGGGAATCGGGCGCGCCGCATGGTCAGGGAGGATATGCATGGCAGGGCTGCTCGCTCTATCCAGGACGATCGACCGCATCAACGAGTTCATCGGCCGCTGGGTCTCGTGGCTGATCCTGCTCGCGATCCTGGTGAGCGCCGGCAATGCCGTCATCCGCAAGGTGTTCGACACCTCCTCCAACGCCTGGCTGGAGCTGCAATGGTACCTGTTCGGCGCCGCCTTCATGCTGGCCGCCGCCTACACGCTGAAGCAGAACGACCATATCCGCATCGACATCGTCTACGGCATGTTCCCGCGGCGCGTGCAGCACTGGATCGACCTCCTCGGCCACCTCTTCTTCCTGATGCCCTTCGTCGTGCTGATGGTGATCTATTTCGTGCCCTATGTGTCGCTGTCCTTCCGCAGCGGCGAGATGTCGACCAATGCCGGCGGGCTGATCGTGTGGCCGGCCAAGGCGATCTTGCTGGTCGGCTTCTTCCTGCTCGCCCTGCAAGGCGTCTCCGAGATCATCAAGAAGATCGCCATCATGCGCGGCGACATGGACGATCCCAATCCCTTCGTGTCGGCGCATGAGCAGGCCGAGCTCGAGGCCAAGGCGCTGGCCGAGGAAGCCAAGGCGATCGCGGGCGAGGCCCGCCCATGATCGAATTCATCGCGCAGAACATGGCGCCGATCATGTTCGCCTCGCTGATCA
Organism: Mesorhizobium sp. M2C.T.Ca.TU.002.02.1.1; assembly: GCF_003997225.1. Lineage (NCBI taxonomy): Bacteria > Pseudomonadati > Pseudomonadota > Alphaproteobacteria > Hyphomicrobiales > Phyllobacteriaceae > Mesorhizobium > Mesorhizobium sp. M2C.T.Ca.TU.002.02.1.1. The sequence continues at coordinate 14,937 of NZ_RZTO01000002.1, read as the reverse complement.
TCTTTCTGTTGATCGGCTATCCCGTCGCCTTCTCGCTCGCCGCCAACGGCCTGCTGTTCTTCTTCATCGGCGTGCTGGTCTCGCCCTATTCCGGCGGGTCGATCAACCTTGCCTGGCCGCTGCTGCACGCGCTGCCGGACAATTTCTACGGCACCAGGGTGATGTCCAACGACACGCTCCTGGCGATACCCTTCTTCACCTTCATGGGCATCGTGCTCGAACGCTCAGGCATGGCCGAGGACCTGCTCGACACGATCGGCCAGCTGTTCGGACCGATACGCGGCGGGCTTGCCTATGCGGTGATCTTCGTCGGCGCGCTGCTTGCCGCAACGACCGGCGTGGTGGCGGCCTCCGTCATCGCCATGGGACTGATCTCGCTGCCGATCATGCTGCGCTACGGCTATGACCGCAGGGTCGCCTCCGGCGTCATTGCGGCCTCCGGCACGCTCGCCCAGATCATCCCGCCGTCGCTGGTGCTGATCGTGCTTGCCGACCAGCTCGGGCGCTCGGTCGGCGACATGTATGCCGGCGCGCTGATCCCCGGCCTCGTGCTGACCGGCATCTACATGCTCTACATCCTGATCATGTCGATCGTCCGGCCGAACTCCATGCCGGCGCTGCCGCTGGAGGCCCGCACGCTCGGCCACGGCGTGCTGTCGCTGATCGTCGCGCTGCTCGTCACCGGCGCCATCTCCTACGGCGCCTATCGCTATCTTGCGCCGACGCAGGGCGACAATGCCGATATCCTCGGCTTCGCCGTCGGCGTCATCGTCATCTATGTCGTGGCCATCATCGATCAGCGGCTGCGTATCAACATGATGTCCAAGCTCGCGCAGCAGGTGGTAATCGTGCTGATCCCGCCGCTGGCGCTGATCTTCCTGGTGCTGGGCACGATCTTCCTCGGCATCGCCACGCCGACCGAAGGCGGCGCCATGGGCGCCGTCGGCGCGCTCATCATGGCGGCGATGAAGGGCCGCCTGACGATGGACGTCGTCAACCAGGCGCTGGCCTCGACGACCCGGCTTTCCGCCTTCGTGCTGTTCATCCTGATCGGCGCGCGCGTGTTCTCGCTCACCTTCTACGGCGTCAACGGCCATATCTGGGTCGAGCATCTGTTGACTTCGCTGCCCGGCGGCGAAACCGGCTTCCTGATCGGCGTCAACATCCTGGTCTTCGTTCTTGCCTTCTTCCTCGATTTCTTCGAGCTCGCCTTCATCATCGTGCCGCTCTTGGCGCCGGCCGCCGACAAGCTCGGCATCGACCTGATCTGGTTCGGCGTCCTGCTCGGCGTCAACATGCAGACCAGCTTCATGCATCCGCCTTTCGGTTTCGCGCTGTTCTACCTGCGTTCGGTCGCGGCCCGCGTGCCTTACCTCGACAGGATCACCGGCAAGCAGATCGCGCCGGTCAGCACCGGGCAGATCTATTGGGGCGCCGTGCCGTTCGTCTGCATCCAGGTGATCATGATCGGGCTCACCATCGCCTTCCCGCAAATGGTGATGCGCTACAAGGGCGCCGCGGTCGAACCAAGCACGATCGACCTCAAGCTGCCCGACATGCCTTCGCTGTCGCCGCTCGGCACGCCGCCGGCGGACAATGGCGCGGCTCCGGCCAATGGCGGCGCGCCGGCGGCGCCAGGTACGCCAGACCTGTCGCAGCCGCCGAGCTTCGGCGATGCACCGGCCAAGCCGGCGGCGCCGGCGCCCGACCTTTCGAAGCCACCGAGTTTCAATTGAGGTGACAGCCATGCGAGCAGTGCGGCTCGAAGCAATCGGCAGCATCGCGCTTCGCGAGGTGGACAAGCCTTCGCCGGGGCCGGAGGATATCCTGGTGCGGATCGAGGCCTGCGGCGTCTGCGGCACCGACCGGCACCTTTTCCATGGCGAGTTTCCCTGCACGCCGCCGGTGACGCTCGGCCATGAATTCTGCGGCATCGTCGAAGGCGTGGGCGCGGCGGTGTCCGGCATTGCCGTCGGCGACCGTGTCACCGGCGATCCCAACATCGCCTGCGGGCGCTGCGCCCATTGCCATGCCGGCCGCATCAATCTGTGCAGCAATCTGAGGGCCATCGGCATCCACCGCGACGGCGGCTTCGCCGATTATGTGCTGATGCCGCAAAGCCAAGCCTTCCGGCTGCCCGCAAACCTCAAGCCTACGCATGGCGCCTTCTGCGAGCCGCTCGCCTGCTGCCTGCACGGCGTCGACCTTGCCGCGATCCGGCCGGGCGCGTCGGTGGTGGTGCTCGGCGGCGGCGTCATCGGCCTGCTCGTCGTTCAGTTGGCCAAGCTCGCGGGCGCCGCGACCATCATCCTGTCGACCCGGCAGGCCTCGCGCCGCGCGCTTGCCAAGGAGCTCGGAGCGACCGCGACGATCGATCCTAGCGCCGGCGACCCAATCGCGGCCGTCGCCGGCGCGAATGGCCTGGCGCCGGGAGGCGTCGACGTGGTGCTGGAATGCGCCGGCGTGCGCGACACGGTCGAGCAATCGCTGCGCATGGCGAGGGCGGGCGGCACGGTGGTGATCGTCGGCGTGGTGCCGCAAGGCATGAAGGTGGAAATCGAGCCGTTCGATCTGTTGTTTCGCGAGCTGAAGGTGCTCGGCTCCTTCCTCAACCCGTTCACGCATGGAAGGGCGGCGCAGTTGATCGCCTCGGGCGCGATCGAGATCGACAGGCTGATTTCGAGGCAGGTCAGCCTGCAAGACGCACCGGACGTGATCGCCAGCCCGCCGGCGCCGGGCGAAGTCAAGGTGCTGGTGGTGCCGGGCCGAGGCTGAGCGCGGATCTTCCTTCTCCCCTTGTGGTAGAAGGTGTCGCCGAAGGCGACGGATGAGGGGTGCTCCAGGGAATGCTAACGCCTCATTCCTTCCAACACCCCTCATCCGTCTCGGCGCTGCGCGCCGATCCACCTTCTCCCCCAAGGGGGAGAAGGTAAGGCCCAGCCTACAGCTTGCCGTTGCGTTGCTGCACCATCATGAAGGTGTCGTAGTTGTATTCGGCGACCTGGGCCCAGAGATAGTGCTCCTTGCGGAAAGCCTTGATCGATTCCCAGATCTTCTTGAACGGCGCGTTGTTGGATTCCATCTCGGCATAGACCTCGTTGGCCTTCTCGAAACAGGCGGCCATGATCTCCTGGCTGAACGGCCTGAGCTTGGCGCCGCCAGCCACCAGCCGCCGCACCGCCGGCGGATTCACATAGTCGTATTTCTGCAGCATGTTGGCGTCCGCGGCCTGCGCCGCGGTGCGCACCAGCGATTTGTAGGTCGGCGAAAGCTCCTCGTATTTCGCCTTGTTGAACAGGAGATGGACGGTCGGGCCGCCTTCCCACCAGCCGGGATAATAGTAATAGGGCGCGACCTTGTAGAAGCCGAGCTTCTCGTCGTCATAGGGGCCGACCCATTCGGCGGCGTCGATGGTGCCCTTTTCCAGCGCCGGGTAGATGTCGCCGCCGGCGATCTGCTGCGGCACCACGCCGAGCTTCTCGACGACCTTGCCGGCAAAGCCGCCGATGCGCATCTTGAGGCCGGAGAGATCGGCTACGCTGTTGATTTCCTTGCGGAACCAGCCGCCCATCTGGACGCCGGTGTTGCCGCCCGGCAGGCCGTACAACCCTTGCGTGCCAAGGAATTCGTTGAACAGGTCGATGCCGCCGCCATGATAGTGCCAGGCGTTCATGCCGCGCGCGTTGAGCGAGAAGGGCACGGCCGCACCGAGCGCCCAGGTGGGATCCTTGCCCCAGTAATAATAGGCCACGGTATGGGCCGCTTCGACGGTGCCGGCGGCGGTGGCGTCGGCTGCCTGCAGGCCGGGCACCAGTTCGCCCGAAGCGAAGACCTGGATCTGGAAATTGCCATCGGTCGCTTCCGACAGCATCTTGGAGAAGACTTCGGCGCCGCCATAGATCGTGTCGAGCGACTTCGGGAAGGACGACGCCAGCCGCCAGGTCACTTTCGGGTTGGACTGGGCAATGGCCGGCGTGGCGAGTGCCGCGGCCGCTGCGGCGGCACTCACGCCGGAGGCACCGGCCTTGCGAATGAACGAACGACGATCCATTAAGTTTCCTCCCTTGCGGATCAGCTGACCGATGCAGGACATCCTCGGTGTCCGAACCGGTTGGGGGAGAAACATACACGGGCAAGAAGTCGAGTCCAGCGCCGCCGGCCAAGCTTGCAGCCATTCAGCGGCCCACTGCAACTATAGTCTAACATCCTCTCGTCTGGCCCATGCGAGGCGGCGAAACTTGCCATGGAAAAGCCGCGACGGATCGCTTATTTTATAGGCAGAACAAATCCTTGGCCTGATGGAAACCAAACCCAAAATGCAGCAGCCGCTCGTCGCAATCTCGACCGACGTCCGCCAGTTCGACAACTACACCTGGCACGCAGCGCCCCAGCAATATCTGGAGGCGGCGGTCGCCGGCGCCGGCGTGTTCCCGCTCCTGGTGCCGTCCTTCGGCGACCGGCTCGACCTCGACGAATTGCTGTCGTCCGTCGACGGCGTCATGGTCACCGGGTCGAAGTCCAACGTGCATCCCTCGCTCTATGGCGGCGACCCGAGTGAGGCCAACGGGCCCTACGATCCGGCGCGGGACGCCACCACGCTGCCGCTTATCCGCAAGGCGATCGAGCGCGGCGTGCCGCTGCTTGCGATCTGCCGCGGCATCCAGGAGCTGAACGTTGCGCTGGGCGGCACGCTGGGCACCGAAATCCAGGAGCGCGAAGGCTCGCTCGACCACCGCGCGCCAGTGAGCGACAATCAGGAGGAGCGCTTCGCCATCCATCAGACAGTTTCGATCAAGCCCGGAAGCTGCCTTGCCGGCGTGTTCGGCGCCGGCGAGATCAAGGTGAATTCCCTGCATCGCCAAGCGATCGACCTGCTGGGCTCCAGGCTCCAGGTCGAGGCCTTGGCCACCGACGGCACGATCGAAGCGGTCTCGGTCAAGGATGCGCGGGCCTTCGCGGTCGGCGTGCAGTGGCACCCTGAATACTGGGTGAAGTCGGACAGCAATTCCGCTAAGATCTTCAAGGCTTTCGGCGATGCCGTGCGGCTGCACGCGGCCGCGAAGGCCGGTGCCCGCGCCGCGGCGGAATAGACACTTCGCTTAAATTCAGTTGCCGCTGTCGCTGTTCAGCGCGAGAAGCGGCGCGACCGGCGCGTAGGATTCGTAGCCGTCGCCATCGGCGACCCCGAAGGTGACGATCGGATCGACGCCGTTCTCGCTGAAAGCGACCGAGCCGTCCGCCTGCTCGCGCCAGAATCTCACGCGCTCGATGCCGGGCATCAGCTTGCGGCAGTCCGGGGCGACGTCGAGCCGCGACAGGCCGTCCGAGACCGGAGCTCCGCGCTGCACGGCGCAGGCGGCTTCGTCGCCATTGACCGTCAATCGATACGTGCTCGAGGAGGCGGTCTCGACAGCCGTGCCTTGGCCCTCGCCGCCATACAGGACATGCGCGCCCCCGAACAAGGCAACCGACACAACCAACCCGGCAACCAGCTTCACGCCTCTTCTCCACGCTCAACCAGCATGGAAAATGATTTCAAAGCCTTAAGTGGGAGTTAATGGAGCTGCTAAAGCATTAACAAATGTGGCGAAAGCACCCGGAGCGGTTCAACGTTCGATGGAGGGAAGACCGCCTTATACCTGCCTGAAGGCGCTCTAGCCGCGCGCCTTGACGTTGATGGTCTCCGGCACGGGCGTCAGCGGCCTGCGCTCGGCGAACCAGGAGAGGAGATTGTCGACGCAGAGATCGGCCATGGCTCGGCGGGTGTGCTCCGACGCCGAGCCGACATGCGGTAAAAGCGAGGCGTTGGGCGCGTCGAGCAGGGCCTGCGGCACGTTCGGCTCGTCGGCAAAGACGTCGAGCCCGGCGGCGGCGATGGCGCCGCTCTCGAGGGCGGCGGCGAGTGCCGCTTCATCCACCGTCGAGCCGCGGCCGATATTGATGAAGACGCCGTTCGAACCCAGCGCCGACAAGATCTCGGCATTGATCGCCCTCTCCGTGGCAGCGCCGCCCGGAGCGACGCAGATCAGCGTGTCGACGGCTTCGGCGAGGCCTTTCAAAGTGGCATGATAGCCGTAAGCCAGGCCTTCGACCTTGCGGCGGTTGTGGTAGGCGATCGGCAGGCCGAAGGCTTCGATGCGGCGGGCGACGGCCCGGCCGATGCGGCCCATGCCGAAGATGCCGACGCTGCGGCCGCGCAAGGTAAGCCGGCTCAGGCGATAATTGCCCTTCTCCGCCCAGTCGCCGTCGCGCAGCCATTTCTCGGCGGCGTAGAGCTCGCGCACGGTGTTGATCAGCAGGCCAATGGCGGTGTCGGCGACCTCCTCGGTCAGGACGTCGGGCGTGTTGGTGACCATGACGCCGCGCTTGGCCGCGTGATTGGCGTCGACGGAATCGTAGCCGACACCGAAGCTGGCGATGATCTCGAGATTGGGCAGCGCGTCGATCATCGCCGCGCTGATGCCTGCGTAGGACGCGATGCCGCGCACCGTCGCGCGCATCTCGTCCGTCACCAGCGCCGGATCGGCGCGTTCGATCCGCACACGCTTGAACGCCTTGTCGATGCGGCTAACGGCATGATCGTTGAAATCGGCGGGCACCAGGATGGCGACCGGCAATCTTCCTTCAGGCTTGGTCATGCACGCTCCACCGGCTTGCCGGTCGACTGCCGCACATGCAGTTCCGGCTTGATCAGTTCCTGCGAGGGCCGCACCGCCTGCCCGTTCAACTTGTCGAGCAAGGCGCTCGCGGCGCGGCGGCCGACCTCGCGCTGACCGTTCCAGACCGTGGTCAGCGCCGGCGTCGCGATTGCCGCCTCCTCGAGATCGTCATAGCCGGTCACGGAGATATCGACGCCCGGTACGAGGCCCGCGCGCGCGATGCCGTTCATCAGCCCGATCGCGACAAGGTCGTTCCAGCAGCAGGCCGCTGTCGGCTTGTCCTTCAGCGCCAGAAACTGTCCGGCGGCCTCGAACCCGGCCTGCTTGGTGCGCGGCCCGGGAATGCGCCAGGACGGCTTCACCTCCAGGCCGGCGGCTTCCATCGCGTTGAGGTAACCCTGATAGCGGTCGCGGCCGGTCGATGTCTGGTCGGTGCCGCCGACCATGGCGATGCGCTTATGGCCGAGCGAGATCAGATGATTGGTGGCAAGTGCCGTGCCGTAGGCGTCGTCGCCGCGGAAGACCGGCACGTCGGCGCCGGCGACGGTGCGCGCGATCAGCACCGCCGGCAGGCCGTTTTCCTCGGCCATGATGATGTCCGCGGCCGGCGTGCCGATGGCCGGCGACATGATGACGCCGTCGGCGCCGAGTTGCAGCAGCGTGTCGATGAAGGTGCGCTGCTTTTCCAGTTGGTCGTAGTGATTGGACAGGATGAAGGTCTGGCGGCTGCGGTCGAGCTCGCTCTCGATCGAGCGCAGGATCTCGGCGAAGAACGGGTTCATGATGTCATGCACGACGACGCCGACAATGCCGGAGCGCGAGGTGCGCAACGAGGCGGCGCGGCGGTTGTAGATATAGCCGATGGCGCGGGCATGCTCCTTGATGCGCTCGCGCGTGGCGCCTGCGACCAGCGGGCTGTCGCGCAGCGCCAGCGATACCGTTGCCGTGGAGACGCCGAGCGCATCCGCGATCGTCGAAAGCTTGATCTTCTGTGCCAGTGCCCTTCGCTCCCTAGAGCATGATGCCGAAAAGTGTGAAGCGGTTTTCGGACGACATCATGCTCTACTTCTTTGATTTAGAGCCGGATTCAGAGTTCGGGTTTGACCTGAAATCATCCGGCTCTAGGGTCTGCATTCAGGTTTTTAAATTGTTTAAATTCGGCCTTATGCCATCGATCGGGAGCAAATCAAAGTTTTTTCGCCAGCGCCTCGGCCTCGGTGTCGAGCGAAGCGGAGTTGCGGACGCGAAGCCGATGCTCGCGGTGAATGATGTAGAGCCCGCTGGCGACGATGATGGCAGCGCCGAGCAAGGTCCAGCGGTCGGGGAACTGGTGGAAGATCACCCAGCCGGAGATGATCATCCACACCATCTGCGAATAGGGGAACGGCGCCAGTTGCGTCGTGGTCGCCAGACGATAGGCGCGGACCAGCAGATAGTGCCCGCCGGCGCCGAAGACGCCCAGCATCAGGACGACGAACCATTGGAAGCCGCCGTGCGGCAGCGCGGGCGAGAAGGCGAGCATCGGGGCCAGCAGCACCGACGGCGCCAGCGCCGAGAACAATATCAGGCTTTCGGAGGTTTCCGTCGCCGACATGCGCCGCGTCATGATGACGTAGAAGCTGTTCGACAGCATCGAGCCCAGCGCGAAGAGATGGCCGATGCCGAACACGCCGACGCCCGGCCGGGTGATGATCAGAACACCGACAAAGCCGGTGAGGATCGCGAGCCATCGCCGCCAGCCGGCCCATTCGCCAAGCAGCGGGCCGGCGAGAGCGGTGATCACCATTGGGCCGAAGAAATAGATCGAGGTGGTTTCGGCGAGCTGCAGTGTCTTCAGCGCCAGGATGTTGAACATGGTGGAGCCGAAAAGCATGCAGCCGCGCAATATATGCGCCGGCAGGTTGTTGGCGCGAAAACGCCTCGGCTCGTGCCAGCCGCGCAGAAAGAGGCCGACCAGCAGGACATGGACGGCGAAGCGGGTCCAGGCGACGACCAGCGCCGAGACGCCGGCCAGCACCAGATATTTGCTGGAGGTGTCGAGAAAGGTGAAGCAGACATAGACGCAGAGCATCAGAAGCATCGCCGCGGGCGGCGTTGCGCTGTCGTCGGTGTTCTTGGGAATGCTCAAGGTCAGGCCGAAGGAAAAATAGACGCGTCACTTCTGCGGCAATCGCCGCTGGCCAGCAAGCCAAAAGCGACTGGCCCAACAAGCGCCTTGGACAGGCTTAGAGCGCATCGCCGTCGGCGATTGGTTTGAACGGTCCTCGCGGTTCGTCATCCACGGGCGGAGCAAGGAGCGAAGCGACGCGCGCAGACCCGAGGATCCATGCCGTTACATCGACGCTCCACCAACGGTGCAAAATTCTGCTCCGTTGCAAACCTCGGCGAAGGTCACGGCATGGATCCCTGGGTCTTCGCTCCGCTTCGCGTCGCTACGCCCACGGATGACGAAGCTGGCGAGGTTGCTGCCAATCCCGAACGTCAAAGACGGTATAAAATCAGCCATGCATGCGGGCGCCCTTGGTGATCTTGTCGACCAGCTTCTTTTCGGCGCGCAACGCAACCCCGACGATCCTGGCATCGTCCGGCGCGAATTCGGCGAAGACGGCGCGGTTGGCTGCGTCGTGGCCGGTCGAAAACATCTCCTCGACATAGGCCGACGTCGTCACCCCGCGCTCCAAGGCCCGGCGATGGATCGTGCCCAGCGTCGCTGCATCGGCCGACAGGACGATGACCGGCTGGATCGACATCGGGTTATAAAGGTTGCCGGCGCGGTCGCGATAGGGCTCGCCGATGATCTCGGGAAACTGCGCGACGATGCCGCTGGTCAGGAACGCGGTGACGTTGAGCTTCTGCCACACCGGCAGATCCTCTCGCAGAACAATTGCAATTTTCGTATCGAACACCAAGATTGATACTCCGAGATGGCCCGTGACGGGCGGAACAGGGCGATGGCGCAGGCTCTAGGCGCGGAAGCGAAGGAAGGTCTTGAACGTTCGTGCGCGGATGCAGCCAACGGCGATCGCATCGTTTCGGCGCCGGGCGGGCTTGGCCTCGAACGCATCGAGGCGCGCTTCCACGGCAACGCCTTCGAGCTGCACCGGCACGACACCTATGCGATCGGCGTTACACTCAACGGCGTGCAGCGCTTCCATTATCGCGGCGCGCTGCAGCACAGCCTGCCGGGCCAGGCGATCGTGCTGCACCCCGACGAATTGCACGATGGCGGCGCCGGCACGGAAGACGGGCTGCGCTACAGGATCCTCTATCTGGAGCCGTCCCTGCTGCTCGACTGCCTCGGCGGCGAGCCGCTGCCCTTCGTCCATGGCGCCGTTGTCGACGATCCGGCGCTGCGGGACACGCTGCTCTCGGCGCTGGCGCCGTTGGACGAAGAGCTCTGCGACCTGTTCGTGGCGGATTTCGTCGCGCAACTGGCGCAGCACCTGAGACGCCACGCGGGAAAGCCGGCAAAGTCAGCGAGCAAGACCGCCTGGCGCGCAGCGGCGCTTGCGCGCGATTATCTGGAAGAGAATGCCGAGCGTGCAGTGCATTCCGATGAGCTGGAGGCCGTCACCGGCCTCGACCGCTACGCGCTGTCGCGCCATTTTCGCGCCACCTATTCGACCAGTCCGCATCGCTTCCTGTTGATGCGCCGGCTGCAAAGAGCGCGACGCATGATCGCCGAGGGCGAGTCGCTGGCGGAAATCGCCGCTGGCGCCGGCTTCAGCGACCAGAGCCATTTCAACCGGCATTTCAAGAAGGCGTTCGGCATGACGCCGGGGCGCTGGGCGACGCTTGTGCGCGACGCGTAGCGTCGTCGCTCAAGGGCGAGGCGTCCGGTGATGGCGTTCAGGCGCGACGCGCAGCGTCGTCGCGCTTTCACGCTTCATCCAGCTCCGCGTCGTCGTCCATCAGGACCAGATCTTCGTTCGACAGGTTCGCCTCGATGCGGGCGAGCAGCTTGAACAGCGCCTTCTGGTCCTTCTTGTCGAGGCCCTTCAGCGCCTGCTTCTCGGTCTTCTTGACCGACTTCTCGATGGCGCGGATGGTTTCGCGGCCGGATTCGGTGAGGAAGATATGGGCCTGGCGGGCATCGGCGTTGGAGGCGCGCTTTTCGAGGAAACCCTGGGCCTGCAGCCGGTTTATGGTCTTGGTGATGGTGGGCGGGCGCACGCCTAGCCGGCCGGCGAGGTTGCCGGGAGTCTGGCCGTCCTCGCGGTCGAGCGCCAGCATGATCTGGTCCTGGCCGGCATAAAAACCATGCGCCAGAAGCCGCGCGGCGAGCGCCGTGCGCGCCAATCTCGCCGCCGAATGCAGCCGGCTCATTGTCGCTGTCTTGTCCGCCTTGGCCATGGTCGTTCCCTCTTCGGCCGAACCGGCGCGGCCAGCATAGAGGCCGTCCGACGGTTGGCAAATGACGATCTCTAAGAAACCGGCTTGCGGAACGCTTTGCCGGCAAGCATTGCGGTGCCCGCGCAGGTGATGCCAGATGTTTATTTCAGTTAGATGACAAACGACTTTTGAACCGACGAGATTCACAACGGAGGCCGGCAATGACCCCTGGCCACTCTCGTGGCCCCTCCGTTCTGCCTGCCCCGGACGCCGCCAATCCGTCCCTCGGCGCCCGCCGGTCAGGAGTTCCACCTGGCCTATCGGTTTGGCGCGTGCAAAAGCGTGGCACCCATCCTATATGAGGCCGACAATCCAAGATTTTCGAGGCCAAGATTTCGAGGCAAGCCATGAGCGATGCACAGACGCAAATCCCCGTAACCGTTCTCACCGGCTATCTCGGCGCGGGCAAGACGACGCTGCTCAACCGCATCCTGTCGGAGAACCACGGCAAGCGTTACGCCGTCATCGTCAACGAGTTCGGCGAGATCGGTATCGATAACGACCTGATCGTCGAATCCGATGAGGAAATCTACGAGATGAACAATGGCTGCGTGTGCTGCACGGTGCGCGGCGACCTGATCCGCGTCGTCGAGGGCCTGATGCGGCGGCCCGGCCGCTTCGACGCCATCGTGGTCGAAACCACAGGCCTCGCCGATCCGGTGCCGGTGGCGCAGACCTTCTTCATGGACGATGACGTGCGCACCAAGACCAAGCTCGACGCGGTCGTGGCGCTGGTCGACGCCAAGCACCTGCCGCTGCGCCTCAAGGATTCCAAGGAAGCCGAGGACCAGATCGCCTTCGCCGACGTGGTGGTGCTGAACAAGACCGACCTCGTCAGCGCGGAAGAGCTCGAAAAGGTCGAAGCGACGGTTCGCGCCATCAACCCGGCGGCCAGGATCCATCGCACGCAACGTTCCGGCGTGGCGCTGAGCGAAGTGCTCGACCGGGGCGCCTTCGACCTGTCGCGGGCGCTGGAGAACGATCCGCATTTCCTCGAGGCGCATGACCACGATCACGACCATGAATGCGGCCCGGACTGCGACCACGATCATCATCACGACGGTCACGATCATCATCACCACCATGCTTCCGACATCCATGACGTGACGGTGAAGTCGGTGTCGCTGCGTGGCGGCGAGATGGATCCGAAGAAGTTCTTCCCCTGGATCGAGAAGGTCACCCAGATGGAAGGGCCGAACATCCTGCGGCTGAAAGGCATCATCGCGCTCAAGGGCGACGAGGACCGCTATGTATTGCAGGGCGTGCACATGATCCTCGAGGGCGACCACCAGCGCGCCTGGAAGGACGGCGAAAAGCATGAAAGCCGGCTGGTCTTCATCGGCCGCGATCTCGACGCCGAGCGGCTCAGGAAGAGTTTTGAGGCCTGCCAGGCGGCCTAAACGCCAAATTTATCCCATAGGATTGATTGCGGCTTCATGTACACATATCATGTGTACATGAAGCCTGGGAGACATCCTATGTCGCGGCCCTCCGACCAGAAGACTGAGCGCTATCAAATTCGCATTGCGCCCGCGCAGAAGGCGATGATCGCGCGCGCCGCTGCACTCTCGCATCAGGACGTTGCCGACTTCATCCTCAACAAGGTCGTTCCCGAGGCGCAGGCTGTGATCGAAGCCGCGGAGGTCACAAAAGTATCCGACCGTAATTTCACACGCATACTCGACCTGCTGGAGAATCCGCCGAGACCCAATGCAAAACTGCGAGCGGCGATCGCGGCCTTACCGGAAACACTGTGACACTTCCGTCCTGGCACGAGCAGCCGATTGCGAAACAGCACGATCGGGCCTCGTTCGACTGCGGCGACGCACAGATGAATGACTTTTTGCGGCGGTTCGCGCGACAGAGCCACGAACAAAATGCCGCCAAGACCTTCTGTGCGATCGACGACGCGACTACCGGGCGGATTCTCGGCTTTTATACAATCGCGCCGTCTGCAGTCGCTCACGAAACCGTGCCCGCGGCCATGACGAGGGGTTTGGCGCGGCACGAAGTTTCCGGTTTCAAGCTTGCCCGTCTCGCGACGGATCGCCGCGTTGCAGGGCAAGGGCTTGGCGGTCAGTTGCTTGCCGCCGCCGCGCTCCGCTGCTTGCGCCTCGCTGGCGAAGGCGGCGGCGTCCTGCTCATTATTGACGCCAAGAGTGAGCGGGCGGCAGGATGGTACACCAGCTACGGTGCCGAGCCTCTTCAAGGCCAACCTTTGACACTGGTGATGCCGCTTGCGACTTTTGCGACGGAGTTGCGGGCAAAGGGGCTGCTTTGATGCCTTCCCACCCTGTCTTTGAGGGACCGCTGCCGGTTCCTATGGTTGCCGATGCGGGAAACGTCGAGTAAGCCGCCAGATAAATCCAAATCTCGCTCACGCAGGAAGCCATGCCCACAGTCGCCCCGCTTGATCTCGAAGGCCATTGCGTCGCCGCCGTCTTCCTCAACGACGTGCCGCATTTCGCCTTGGCCGACGGCGCGATCCACCGGTTGGACAACGGGCAAAAGACGGTTCAGGCCAATGACGGCCTGCTTGCCGCCTTCCATGACGCGGCCAACGACCGGCTGATCACCGGCGGCGAGGACGGCAAGGTGTTTGCCGTGACGGTCGGCGGCGAGGTGCGCGAACTTGCCAGCGCCGGCAGAAAATGGGTGACCAGCGTCACCGCCGGGCCGCAGGGCGCGATCGCCTATGCCTCGGGCAAGACCGCGTTCGTGCGTTTCGCCGACGGCAGGATCAAGGAATTTGCCCATCCACGCTCGGTGGAGGGGCTGGCCTTCTCGCCCAAGGGCATGCGTTTCGGCGTCGCCCGCTACAATGGCGCGACGCTGCATTTCCCGGCCGCCGAGGGCAAGCCGGTGGAGCTCGAATGGGCCGGCGCCCATACCGGGATCACCTTTTCGCCGGACGGCGCCTTCCTCGTCACCACCATGCAGGAGAACGCGCTGCATGGCTGGAAGCTCGCCGACGGCAAGCACATGCGCATGTCGGGCTATCCCGGCAAGGTGAAAAGCCTGTCCTGGAGCGTGAAGGGCAAATGGCTGGCAAGCTCCGGCGCGCCGGCGGCGATCGTCTGGCCCTTCGCCAGCAAGGATGGGCCGATGGGCAAGGCGCCGCTGGAGCTCGGCACGCGCGGCAACACGATGGTGACCTGTGTCGCCTGCCATCCGAGCCAGGACGTCACGGCCATCGGCTATGAGGACGGCATGGTGATCGCGGCGCGCTTCGCCGACGCCAAGGAAGTGCTGCTGCGCCGTCCCGGCAAGGGCGCCATCACGTCGATGATGTGGGACAAGGAAGAGCGCCGCGTCGTGTTCGGAAGCGCCGCCGGCGATTGCGGCGTCATCGATATCACTGCGTGAGGGAGTAGGGGAGTAAGGCAGTAAGGGAGTAGGGGGAAGACAGCGGTCGAGCGCACTGCCCTACTGCCCTACTCCCCTACCGCCTGCCCCAACGCCCGCCCCTACCACGGCCAATTGCAGTTTTGCCAAGCCATGGGCAGAGTGCCGCGCGAAACACAGGGGTTTTCATGCAGGCATCGGACAGTTCCAGGAATTCCATCGGCGGCATCGACATCGCCCGCATCGCCGAATTGCGCGAGGCGGAGGCGGCCGCTTTCCGCAAGGCGCGGCCGAAATCCGAGGCGAAGCTCGGCAACGGCATCGCCGGCTTCCTCGGCGGCGTGCCGATGCACTGGATGACAGACTGGCCAACGCCGTTCCCGATCCTGGTCGACGGCGCCAAGGGCGCCACCATCACCGACATAGACGGCAACAGGCTCGACGATTTCTGCCTGGGCGACACCGGCTCGATGCTCGGCCATTCGCCGCCGGCGGTCGCGCGCGCCATCCGCCGGCAGGCAGCCCGAGGTCTGACCTATAT